>CAZSIU010000039.1:0-1233 GCA_964607225.1 uncultured Methanosarcinales archaeon
TGCTTTTTCAAATTCTTCAATCTTTTCTTCTGCTAAATCTTCTGAAAGCAACAAAGTATCAACAACACCCATTTTTAGCTTGTTCATAACATCTGCTTCACCATAAGCAACCATGTTTTGCTTTGTTGCAAGTACCTCTAGAAATTTACCAACAATTTTCTTCTCTTCCATAACATCTTCTTGAGCTAAAACATCTTGGCTTTTCTCAAGCAATTCTTCTAAGCCAAATTCTCCTGTGTAACTTAAATCCTTTATTGCTATTATTTTCTTTTTAACCTCATTTGTTATGAAATCACCTTCAACCAAGTCGTATTTTGTTGGGCCAGGACCTCCAACAATAATGCCTTTTAGTCCTTCAAGATGCAAAAAAGCGTCTTTCATATATTCTGCAACTTTTTTGTGATGGTCTTTTGCAGCCCCTTCTATTAATCTACTGAAACGAGCTGCACTTTGTCCCCCGGCCTTAAATTTGCCAGGCACTTCTGAATGAGTTTTAACTATTGGCACAATTGTTTTTCCTTTCAATAACGCAATATTCGCGTCCCTTCTGTCCATAACCACTAAGCCATATACATCTTTTGTTTCAAGCATATCTCTAAGAATGTCAAGAACAAATTCTTTGTCACAACGATAAATTCTTGTCTTTAAAGGCACAGGCGGTTCTATACTCCAAACCTTAAACTCTTGCTGTCCTTCTCTTTGGGCAACATTGCCAGAGAATACTACCAACCCATTTGTTGGAGTTCTCTTAAACAACTTTAAATGCTGTATCATTCTTTCCAAAGCATCTGTCACATTCTTTCTTGTTGCAGCAGACTTTATATTAGATGCTGTGCCCTGCTCTTGAGCCAAATGGTTTATTATCTTGTTTAAATCATAGTCTTGAGGAATGTAAACACTAACTAATTCTGTGTGCCTGCCCTTAAAGTTCTCTAATCCCTTTATGAATTTCTTCAAGTGAAATCTTTGCGCTTCTGTTAGTGACATTTTAATATTAAAGATGTAATTGATTTATAAAGATATAGTAGATTATTTAGAAGATTTCATAGCTGTTAATCCGTAATGAGATTTTTTAATGTCCATTAAACCAGCAGCCCTAAGCCTTTGGCCTACGTTTTTTGCTAAATCAATCCTTCTGAATTTGCTTCCTGGTGAGCCAGTATAATGATAAATCTTGCCATCCTTTTTTAGAACCCTAAAAAGCTGCTTATAGAATTCCAAAGAATATAGCTC
>CAZSIU010000039.1:1333-2431 GCA_964607225.1 uncultured Methanosarcinales archaeon
TGAAAATCCGGGCAGCCCCATTTAGAAAAGTAAAATAAAATATTTACTTATTAAAAATGAAAACAGAAGAAAAACTTGGTTCTGTAAAGAGATTTGGGGCAAGATACGGCAGAAAGCTAAAGCTTAAATTTTCTCAAATAGAAGCCGAGCAAAGAAAATTGCATAAATGCCCTTATTGCAATAAAATAGCTGTAAAAAGAGTTGCTTTAGGAATATGGAATTGTAGAAAATGCAATGCAAAATTTACAGGCAAAGCGTATTCTGTTACAAGAAAAATAATAACAAAAGAAACTCAAATAGCTGAGGAAGAACCAGAAGCTTTAAAAGAAGAAGTAGAAGAAACTGAACAAGTCTAATAAAATGACAGAATATAAATGCTTTGATTGCAATAAGAAAGTAGCTATGGATTACTTAAGGAAAAGAGTAAGATGCCCATATTGTGGTAGCAAGATACTATTCAAATCAAGGACTGTAAATACAAAGGTTAAAGCAAAATAAAAATGGAAGTTTCAAAAGAAACAGAGCAGAAAATAAGCCAGCTGCAGATGTTTGAGCAGAGCTTACAGAATTTTCTAGGACAAAAGCAGCAATTTCAGATTCAGCTTGTTGAGATTGAATCAGCCTTAAACGAGCTTGAAAGTACTGATAAAGCATATAAGATTGTTGGTAATATTATGGTTGAGACTGACAAAAACGAGCTAAAGGCAGATTTACAGTCAAGGAAAGAGATGCTTGAGTTAAGGATAAAAACGATGGAAAAGCAGGAAGCACAAGTAAGAGAAAAAGCCTCAAACCTTCAATCTGAAATTCTAAAAAAAATAAAAAAGGAAGATTAGCATGAAAATGGCAGAGCAAATAAGCGAAATGGATAGTGCGATAAACAGTTTAAATGAAATTCAAGCAGACGTAACTGTCCCTAGAAATGTAAGAACTAAAATTGAAGAAATTATAAATACTTTAAAGGAAGATACAGAGTTATCAATAAGGGTTAGCAAAGCATTAAACAAGCTTGATGAGATTGCTGGCGATGTAAATTTGCAGGCTTATACAAGAACCCAGATATGGAATGTTATGAGTTTGCTTGAAAAATTATAATTA
>CAZSIU010000039.1:2531-6867 GCA_964607225.1 uncultured Methanosarcinales archaeon
AAAATAATGAGTCTATCTTAGATTCTTTTTTGAAATTTTTTCCTTTTAATATTGAGGATAATAAAGTTATTTTAAAGAAAACTGATGCTATTGGCTTTAATGATACAAAAATAGAAGTTATAGAAATTATATTAACAAAAACTAATTTAATAAACCAATTTTTGAAGAATTTATTGGATAATTTAGATAAAGAACAAAAAAATAAGATACTGCAGCAAATGGAATCAAGGCTTGATAAAAATCTTGACTTATTTTTAAGATTTGAAAAAGATACCTGGATTAATGAAAGAAAATTAGTACTAACAGATTCAGGCAAATGCTTTCATTTAAGAATAAGTGTTGCTGCTTTTCCTAAAAAGAGAGAAGTAGCTTTAAATGTTATTAAAGATTTATTTTTAGGAAATGAAAACTCAAATATTATTAACTAAAAATTAGAAAATTTATAACAAAAATTATTAATAAAAAACAATAAATAATCAAGAATTAAATCAAAAAATGCCAAGAATAAAAATTGCTCCTTCAATACTTTCTGCTAATTTATCTAAAATTAACCAAGAGGTAAAAGAGGTTGAGAAATACTCTGATTTGATTCATATAGATATTATGGATGGAATTTTTGTGCCGCCGACAACAGTAGATGCCACTTTTGTAAAAAAAATTAAAACAAAAGTTCCACTTGACGTTCATTTAATGGTGCATGAGCCAAGTGACTCTTACATTAAGGAGTTTATTGACGCTAATGCTTATTCTGTAACAATTCATGAAGAAGCATGTAAAAATCCTACTAAACAAATTACTTTCATAAAGCAAAATAAAACAAAAGCAGCTATTTCAATTAAACCAAAAACATCATTAGACAAAATAAAAAAATATCTTGATATGGTAGACATGGTTTTGATAATGACAGTTGAGCCTGGCTATTCTGGACAGAAATTTATTACTTATACAATGTCAAAAGTAAATGAGTTAAGAAAGCTTAAACCAAAGCTTGATATAGAAGTTGATGGCGGTATTAATCCTTATACTGCAAGGATTGCTTATGATGAAGGTGCAAATGTTTTTGTTGCAGGCACTTCCATATTTGGAAAAAAAGATAGGGTTGCAGCAATAAAAGAAATATTAAATGCTTTGAAGTAAAATGCTATGGGCATTATATTCATTGTTGAGTGCATTTAGTTGGGCTACGGCTGATGTTTTTACCAAAAAAATTTCTAAAGCAGATGATTACATTTTAATGCTTTCGAGGTTTTTGTTTGCTGCTCCTTTTGTTTTGCTGCTGCTGTTCTTTATAGAAATGCCTAAGCTTGATAATGTTTTTTGGTTAGTACTAAGCCTTTCAATACCAATTGAAGTATTAGCCTGGATATTGTATGTGAAAGCAATAAGAATTTCACCTTTATCTTTAGTAGTTCCATTTTTATCCCTAACTCCAGTATTTTTAGTATTTACGAGCTTTGTTATTTTAAAAGAGCTTCCTACAATAATGGGATTTTTTGGTATTTTGCTTATTGTTATTGGGACTTATGTTCTGAATTTGAAAGAATTTAACAAAGGAATTTTGGAGCCATTTAAAGCAATTTTTAAAGAAAAAGGTTGTATTTACATGATAATTGTTGCATTTTTATTTAGCATTACAGCCAATTTAGGCAAAATTTTAGTGTTAAAATCGTCACCATTATTTTTTAGCGCAATATACTTTCCTTTACTTGTAATACCGTTTTTGATAATAGCTTATTTTACATCAAGGGAAAATATAATACAATTAAGATCCAATTTCAAAAATTTATTTTTTATTGGCTTTTTCTTTGCTTCAATGATAATATTCCATAACTTTGCCATACAGCTTATTATAGTGCCTTACATGATTTCCATAAAAAGAACCAGCTCTATTTTTTCTGTTTTGTATGGACATTTTTTATTTAAGGAAAAAAATATTAGGGAAAGGTTAATTGGTGCAATAATAATGCTGGTTGGTGCAGCTTTGATAATACTATTTTAAAAGAGAATATTTAAAAAGATATTAAAACTAATCGAATTAAAAATGACAAAAAAATATATTGTAACACCATGGGAAGTAAGTGGAGAAATAGATTATGATAAATTAATTAAGGAATTTGGCGTTAAACCATTAGACGATAAAATATTAACTAGATTAGAAAAACATACAGGTGACTTGCATTATTTTTTAAAAAGAAAAATTTTCTTTGCGCACACATATTTTGATACAATTTTGGAGCAAGTCGATAAAGGAAAAAAGTTTTACTTATATACAGGCAGAGCGCCTTCAGGACCTGTACATCTAGGACATCTTATACCATGGATATTCTGCAAATGGTTACAAGACAAATTTGATGCAACTCTATTATTTCAGATTCCAGACGAAGAAAAATTCTTGTTTAATGAAAATCTTACTCTCGAAGACACAAAGAAATGGGCTGATGAGAATGTATTGGATATTATTGCAGTTGGTTTTGACCCAAAAAAGACAAAAATATTTTTGGATACCGAATACGCAAAAACCATGTATAAACATGCTTGCAGGATTGCAAAAAAAATCACATTTTCAACTGTAAAGACAACATTTGGATTTACCGATTCCAACAATTTAGGCGAGATTTTTTACACATCAATGCAATCTGTTCCTGCTTTTCTGCCTTCTATTTTGGAAGGTAAAACAACCTATTGCTTAATTCCTTGCGCAATTGACCAACAACCTCATTTTTTCTTGACCAATGACGTTGCCCCAAAACTTGGTTATCCAAAAACAGCAACTATTTTGTCAAGATTCTTACCAGGGCTTCAAGGAATGCACCAAGAAGGCAAGATGTCTTCTTCTGTGGAAAATACTACAATTTGGACAACCGACAGCAATGAAAAAGTCAAAAACAAAATTATGAAATATGCATTTTCTGGCGGCCGAGAAACAATAGAAGCGCATAGAAAGCATGGAGGCAACCCTGACATTGATATCCCCTACCAATATTTGACTTATTTTCTTGAAGATTCAAATAAATTGAAACAGATTTATAATGATTACAAATCTGGAAAAATGCTAACAGGAGAGCTAAAGCAATTTACAGTTGAAGTTCTAAACAAATTTTTGAAAGAGCATCAGGCAAAAAGGCAAAAGGCAAAAAGCATGGTTGAAAAATTCATGCTAAGGAATTAAATCGTTAAGTTTAAATAATTCAAGAATAATTGAAATTAAAAAAGAGGTTATATTTATGCATCACAAAGAATTCAACATAGCTCCTTTGTCAGGAGGCTATATGATGACAAGCATTGTTGGCTTTCTTATTTCTGCTTTTTACATCTTGCCAAATTCAAGGACATGGGGCTTTACTTTTGTTTTGTTTTTTACACTTATGTTTATTGCTTCTCTTATATCAATGACGTACGCTCCTGGAGATTGGCCTTTAAAGATGGACAGAAAGAAAATGTAAAATGGTAGAGTATACTGAAATATTCATAAGATTAATTCTTTCAACTCTAGCAGGCGGCTTAATTGGATTAGAAAGAGAAGTTGTTCATAAGCCAGCTGGCATAAGAACTCATATGCTTGTTTGTCTAGGTTCTGCTTTGTTTGTGCTTGTAACAATAGAAACACTTCCAAATGAAGCTGGAAGAATAATTGCAGGAGTAGCAACAGGAATTGGGTTTTTAGGAGCAGGCACTATTTTTAAATCAAAAGATGAAGTGCATGGCTTAACAACAGCTGCTTCAATATGGGCAGTTGCAGGAGTTGGCATATCGATTGGCTTGGGATATTATTTAATGACAATAATTGCAGTAATTTTGATATTGATAATTTTGCAGTTGAACAAGATGGAGTTTTTTAAGAAGCTTTAGGTATTATGAAAAAAGATGAACATAAAAACTTTGTAGTGATAGAACCAAAACTAATAAAAAAATTGTTAAATCTGCCTAAACCTATTGGAATGAAGATTTTGGAAAGAATTAACTACAAACTACATTTACAAAAAGAAAATATATTAAAGCAAGCTTTTGAAGAAAATCTTTTTACAGAGCAAGAATATAATGAAAAATATAAAGATATGTTTTACGACGATTATGGAAGTGATAGCTTTATACAGTACATAAATGCGATAATGAATGCTAAAATTGATTTTTTTGTTACTGAAAATGAAAGAATGTTAAAAAGGAAAGAAGAACTTAAGAAAAGATTTGCTTTAGAAATTGCTAGTCCAGAAGAAATTCTGAAAAGGTCAGATTAAAGTATGTTTTTTAGTCAATTTTACTTTTTTTAGAAATCATACTAAAGCATTTCAAGTTGGCTTTTTGTTATTAAATAAATGATATTGTTCCTCCAATTTCT
>CAZSIU010000040.1:0-6836 GCA_964607225.1 uncultured Methanosarcinales archaeon
GCTTGCTTTGCAATGCTAAGGTTTTCCTTATTAACATTAACTTGGAATATTGTCTGTCCTTTCCTAACTCTTGCAGCAATGCCTATTGGCTTGCCAAATGAATGAGCCATGCCTGAGCTAAACCTATCAGCTCCAGCACCAGCTGCTAGTGCGTGCTCTCTCAACACATGGTAAGGATAAACCTTAATTTTCATGTGAAAACCATTTAAGCCAAGATAAGATTCAAGCAATTTATTGGAAGTTTGCCTTGCACTTTCTAGCGCATTGTCTCTTATCTGTAAATCTGATTTTGCTAAGAGGTTCAAAGTGCAATCAAAGTTTTTGTTAGGGTCGCCTGTATCAAACCTAACAACTTTTGGGTTGGGGTTCATTCTAATGTATGATTTTGCCTTGAATTTAGATGTGCGAGTGTAAGGTCTTTCAAACCTTCTGTAAGCAACGAATTTTCTTAGCCTTGCCATGTTAAAATGGATTTTTTGGATATTTTTAAATGTTGCTATTGAATTAGCAAATTCGAAAACTTTATAAAGTAGCAATATAAATAAAGTTGCATCATATAAATTGTCGGAAAAAGAGGTGCATAGATGTTTAATAAAAGGGCTTCTTTAGAAATTTCAATACAGGCAATTGTTATTGTTGTTCTTGCTATGACAATTCTTGGACTTGGCTTAGGCTTTGTAAGAAGTATGTTTAAAAATATAACAAGCACTGCAGAGGATGTTTCAGAGCAAGTTAGGCAAAAAATTCTTGACGATTTGATTACAGGCGATAAAAAAGTCTCTTTCCCTAAAACTGAAATAATAATAGATAGAGGTGGTTCTACAGTTTTAACTGTTGGTATTAGAAATAAAAAAGATGTAAATTTATTTTATAAAATGCAATTTACTCCTATTTCTGCTTCACCTGAAGTTACCGATACAGAACTCCAACAGTTTGTTGATTATTTTCAATTTTCTAATCAGGAATATTCATTATCAGCAGCAGATTCTGATATAAGAAATATAAGATTAAGTTTGCCAACAACTGTTAAAACAGGCTCTTATTTTTTGACCTTTGATGTTTTGGAGCAGCCATATGGAAGTACAAATATCTACGCTCAAAAAGACTTTTTTGTTGTTGTAAGAGGATAAAAATGAAAAGAAGGCTAAGCGAACAGCAAGAGTTTGATATTATGAAGATGGTATTAGACAAATTTCTATGGCTTGGCTTTGGCATAATGGCTTATGGCTTGTATCAGATGTTTAATGCAACAATTTCGATTGGCTTGAGCTGGATGATTGCTGGTGCTGTTATTTTATTGCTTTTTACCTGGATAATTGTCAAGCAATATGAAATAATAAGATAATTTTTTAATGTTATTTCTTTACATAATATTTATATATAAAAACAATTCCAAAGGAATAAATGAACCATGACGAGCCTCGCTTTGAGAAAAAGCAAAGATTTTCTGTTGTCCAAAAATGTCCTAGATGCGGACAATTAAGCCTGTCATTTAAAGAAAACAAAATATGCTGTTCAAACTGCAGTTATGAAGAAAAAGTTCCTACAGTAAAGTAAAATGGTTATGCATTTTCGCGAGCAAAGGATTGGTATTTTTGTTGATGTTCAAAATATGTATTACTCTGCAAAAAACTTGTACAATGCAAAGGTCAATTTTGCACAAGTACTAAGAACTGCTGTTGCTGGCAGGAGCCTGATAAGGGCTATTGCCTACGTAATAAAAGCAGATGTCAAAGAAGAGCAGAATTTTTTTGATGCATTGGAAAAGATTGGTTTTGAAGTGAAAGCCAAAGATTTGCAAATATTTGCCGGTGGAGCAAAGAAGGGTGATTGGGATATTGGCTTGGCAATGGACACAATTGAGCTTGCGCCAAAACTTGATACAATAATTATTGTTAGCGGTGATGGTGATTACGTGCCTTTGGTAAGACATTTAAGGCATGCTCTTGGCTGCAGAATAGAAATTATTGCATTTGGCAAATCAGGCTCGTCTAAGTTAATAGAAGAATCTGACTTATTTGTAGATCTGGACCTAGATAAAAGAAGATTTTTGATATTTAAATAGAAAAACAAAATTTAAATAATGAAAATTATTTGCAACTCCTTAAAATGCTTGATGTTACAAAAGACACTTTTGAAAAAGAAGTCGTGAAAAATAAGGTGCCTGTCCTGGTAGATTTTTGGGCTCCGTGGTGTGGACCATGCAGGATTGTAAGCCCTGCTCTTGAAAAATTATCAAATGAATACATAAATAAGCTAAAGTTTGCAAAGCTTAATGTTGATGATAATCAAGAAATTGCTATTCAAAATGAGGTTAGAGGTATTCCATGCATGATTATTTTTAAAAATGGGCAAGAAGTTGATAGGATTATTGGAGCTTACCCTGAGACAGAATTAAGAAGAAAAATAGATTTGATATTGGCAAAAACATGATATGTCACTTATAAGTGGTTACAAATAGAAAGATTTAAAAAGGGTAAAAATATTGAAATAAGCTTAGGAGGTTAAAAAATGAAGCAATTAAACTCCATTTTGGAACTAGAAGAGTTAGCGCCTGATTTTGAGTTTGAGGCAATAATATTGGAAAGAAACAATAGAGAAGCAGATTTGCTGATTAAAAAAGGTTATAAAATTAAAAAACCAATCTGGCATGGTTTGATTGCGTCTTAAAAAATGTACAAAATAAAGCTTTGGGACGAGGACAAGTGGAACATTCATTCAAGTACCTATAACTCTTCAAAATATAGTAACTTAGCTTCTGACGATAAAAAAGAAGATAAAAAGTATAATGAACAGAAATATGGTCAAAGAGAAAAGAATGTTAGCTCTGATTATATGAGAAAGGATGAAAGGGATAGAGAAGACAAAGAAAAGCGCTCACCTTTTGACGAATTAGTTGAGGAAGAAGAAAAGGAGCAAAAAGTTGAAGAGGATGAAATTCCAGTTAAAGCTGCAAGGCAGATTTTTGATGAAAAAGGGTTTGAAACCAAAAAGTCAGAACCAAAAAAAGAAATAAAAACAATAGAAGAAGCTATTAAAAAGGCAATTGAAGAGGAAAAGAAGGTTATTGTGATTGACTAATATGAGATTTCTGACAATTTCGAAGCTTTTGCTTATTCTTATTCTTCCATTTATACTTTTTCTTATTGCGCTGAATTTTGTCGGGTTTGATAATTTATTCTACAAGGAAAAATTTTCTGGGTATGGAATAAAGCAGAATATTCCAGAAACAGACTCTTTGCATCAAAAGGTTATTGATTTTATTACAGGCAAAACAAATGAGTTACCCCAGCAATTCAATGAGAGAGAAAAACAGCATTTGTGGGATGTAAGAAAAGTGATTAAGGTCTTAACAATAGCATTGTATATCTTTATTATTTTATTTGTAATCTTACTTATAGTTTCTTCTTACATATTAAAAATTAACAATTATGTTGTGAACTTTGTAGGCAAAGTGCTAATTTTTGGTGGATTTTTAACTGTAGCACTTGCTCTGGCTTTATTTTTATTCATAAATTATGATTTTACAAAAGCATTTGAATCTTTTCATATACTATTTTTTGAAAAAGGAACTTATGCCTTTGACCCAGCAAAAGAAATGATTGTGAAGCTTTATCCGGAGCAATTATTTATGGAGCTTGGAGTAAGAATATCAAAATGGGTTATTACAGCATCTGTGATAATTATATTATTAGGTGCATTTCTAATCTTTAAATTAAAATCGCAGAAATCAAAGATTTCTGGGAATTTAAAAAATAAGAAATTTTTTAAATAAACAAAAAAAATAAAAATAAACTAAAAATTAAAAATCGAGATGAAAAAACTAATTGCAGCAAACTGGAAGATGAATAAAACAGTAAAAGAATCAACAAAATTCATTAAAGAATTCAAAAAATTAGTAAAAAAAATAAAAAATGTCTATATTGTCATTTGCCCAGCATTTACAGCACTTCAAGCAGTTTCTAAGGCATTGAAAGGAAGCGATATCAAGCTTGGCGCACAAAACATGCATTTTGAAGATTCTGGAGCTTATACAGGTGAGATTTCTCCTGCAATGCTTAAAGAAATAGGCTGTGAATATGTTATTTTAGGACATTCTGAAAGAAGGGAAATTGGAGAAAATGACTTATTAATAAATAAAAAGGTTATTGCTGCATTAAAGCATGGTCTAAAGCCAATTTTATGCATAGGTGAGAATTTAGAGCAAAGAAAAAACAACAAAACAAAAATTATTATAGAAAATCAATTAAAAAATTGCTTGAATAATATTGACAAAAACCAAATTTTAAAAGTAAATATTGCTTATGAGCCTGTATGGGCGATAAGCAAAGGCGATCCTAAGCATAAAGCTGCTACTTCTAAAGATGCTGAAGAAGGGCATAAGCTAATTAGATATATTCTAGCTAAAATGTATGGTAGTAACGCAGCAAAAAAGGTAAGAGTAATTTACGGTGGCTCTATGAAGCCAGAAAATGCAAAAGAGCTATTGGCTATGCCAAATATTGATGGTGGCTTAGTTGGAAATGCTTCTTTGAATGCAAAGAGTTTTGCTGAGATTGTGAAATTTGCGACAAATAAGGATATATTAAATAGAACATTTGGCATGGTAAAAGGTAAATGGAAAAAGTCCGCACAAAAAATTAAAAATCAAGCAAGAAAAGAGTTATATTAGATTTCATTCCTACTATTTTTGAGATTAAAGCAAGAGATGAGAAATTTAGGAATTTTGAGCATGTGGAGTTTGTTAAATAGATAAAATTACCACTTGCTAATAGCTACAAAACCGAAAGATTTATAAACAATATATTATCCTTAGTATAGGTGTAATTATGACTTTACAATTTAGTGAACCTGCAAGAAAGCCTTACGAAGCAGATAACTATTTTGGTAGAAATATCGATAAAATGCCAGAGCTTTTGGAATACAACAGACTTCCTCTATCTGTTTCTGGATTTATGAAACTGAGGTTAAAGGCTCTTGACCTTTATGCTTCCATCTTAGAAAATCCTAAGGATTCTACTCCTGAGTACAAAAGGGAAGTTGTCAAATTCTTTCATGATTTATGGGGCAATTATGCCGATACCGGCGACGGCATTCTTTATCATCCAGACGGAAAGATTAGAACAGACCTCGATTCCGAATCCTTAAGGCAGATTAATCCTAAAAGTAAAATGACACCAGATGGTGCAGTTCGTTTGAAATCAGGACTCTACGCAGCCTCTAAAATGCCTGAATTAAGTAAGGAAGAAGTACAAAAATATACTGGCAAGCTGCATAGCGGAGAAGAAGCTTTGGATAATAAGCTCTGGAGAGTATTTGCGAGAGACCCTAACGAAGTTCTAACTCAATATGCAGAAGACCCCGCATTGCTAAAAACTTACGTTAAAGCTTTTAATCATTTAGCTAAAACAGTTTTTGATTACAATAATGGTATGAAAATTTACGTTGGAAGTCCTCAAAAAGGTGTTGAAACTGCGCGGCTCGTTTATGTCGACAGGCTCGAGAGCAGGTCTAATGCCGCTGGCTGGGCCCGCTTGGACGACGACGGTAGCCGTCTTGTCGGGGTAGCGCCGGAGGCGCCGCGTTTGACGGTTCCATCAAGCGAAAGGCTTGAACAAATTATTGCAACAATAACCAAACACAGTCCAGAAGTACAAAAGCTCCTGGCAGCTTAATTTTCAAAATATTTTTATAATATTTCTTTATTTTATTCAATTGTCCCAGCTAGCATGTCATTAGATATGCTTATTGGAGTAGCTGGACTACATGCTCTTTCACAATGGCAGCTTGCTGCTATAAAATACAGCCATGACACTTACGTGAAATGACAGTGACTTAAATTAAGTGGAAGGGCTACTTAGCGCGGCTTTGGCATATCAATAGGCTTGAGAACAGGTCGCTTGCCGACTATGTGGAAGGCTGTCTGAGAATATGTATAAGGTAATCACTTTATATCCATTAGTGAAATAATAAATTTTAATCAAGGCACATCAACATATAATTTCTGTACTGTGCCATATAGAGCTCCGGCATTTTTTATCTCAACATTTAATATGTAAGTCCCTGGAACTGCATTGTCTGGAACTTCTATGCCAATTCCAAGATCTCTTTCTTCATTTTTTTTGATATTTACGCTTCGAGCAGCTGGATTAACAATCAGTTTGGGATTACTAACAGCTATCTCATTACCATCTTTTTTATACCCTAAATAATTTTCTGGGTTTTTAATTATTACTTCAAAATTTTCATTTTCAACTATGTTTAATATCTTCAGCCCAAATATACCAAAGTCTCCTTTACTGATAGTTTTCCTATCTATTCCGACACAAACCCTGTCAGAGCTTTCACATATTAAGCTGCCAATTCTCTCGTCAAGCTCGCTAACTGTCATTTCCTGCAGCTCAGTTGCTTGTGAAGAGAGCCTTGATATGAAATTAACGCCAAAACCAAAGATAATCAGTGTGATTACTATTATAACAATAAAATTAAGCGATAATTCTATTGCCCTTTTATTAAGCATTTTATGAACTTCTTACAAAAAGAACTGGTTTTGTTGGTGATGAAAATGTTCCTCTAACAGTTTCATTTGTGTATTGGGTTGTCCCATTAATTACCCTGCCTTTTACCTGTTTTTTGTGGGCATAGTCAACAAGGTACCTTAAACCTCCACTTTCCTCTATTTCCTGAGGCCTATAATTCAGGTTTAATTGTATCCTAATTATTGCTTTGTCGCCAAAGCCGTTAAGCACACTGCCTATATCTTCTTCAGCAATAAGCTGTTCTGTTCTTGTGATTTCGCTGTTGAACAATAATTTTACTTTTGTTAAAGAAATTGG
>CAZSIU010000041.1:0-6622 GCA_964607225.1 uncultured Methanosarcinales archaeon
AGCAAAACCAAAAATTTTGTTTTAAAATTCATTATATACCCCTCCTTATTTTTTAAAAATAAATGTTGCTATTCTAAAATAATAACTTATATTTAAACTTTGTGGTAGTTAAAAGATTTTTGAACTAGTTATAAATTAACTTTGATAAATTATGAAAAATTTATTCTAAATAAATTTATATTGAAAAGAAATGGGCTCACTGTGATTCGAACACAGGACCTCTGCCTCTGTGAAAACAAATCTTATGCTTTGCTTGTATCAGAGCAGCGCTCTAACCAGCCTGAGCTATGAGCCCAATACGCCTCTGACCAGACTTGAACTGGTGACCTTACGGTTAACAGCCGTACGCTCCTTATAGCGTTATAGCATGACTATATCGAACCTACTGAGCTACAGAGGCACAAGTTTTAGTTTAAAAGAATCGTTTAAATAGGTTTCGTGTTTACTTCACAAACTCAACATTTTCCAAGCCTTTGAAGGCATAATCGCCTGTTACAAATTTTAAATTTAGTTTTAAGGCAACCACATATCCAATGCAGTCCGCAAAGCTAAATCTTTTTTTTAAGTTAACAAGCTTGAACTTATTTGCGTTTTTAATGATATCGTCATCTGTGCTAATGAGCAAAGGGCTTACAAGATTATAGATTTTTTCTGCTTCTTCGTTTCCGAAATGCTTTAAGTAATAGAAATGAAGCTCCATAATATTAAATATTGTTGTGCCGGCTTCTATCGGGTTGATAGAGTAATTCCTGTACTTAGGGTTTTGTGTAGCTATTTCTATCAGCGCATAAGTGTCCAGAAAGTATTGCATTTTACCTATTCCATTCCTTCCTAAGCTCGTCTTTTGCCTTCTGCGCATCAATTTTTAGATGCTTGCTTGCGCCCCACAATTTGCTTAAGTCAACTTTCGGGATTATCTCAAAAGTAACTTCCTGGCCGACTTTTAGATTTCTCTCTTTTACATAATGCGGCGGAACAGTCAAAACAATGCTGTTTCCTGACTTCCTAACTCTTGTGGTTGGCATATTAATCACCTATGTAATACATATGTAATACAGAAGTATTTAAAGGTTTTGGATTTCCACATCGATATTTTTAAATTAGAAAGTGTTAAGGTTATATAAAATATTAATTTTAATTAAATAAAATTATTTTCTAAAAAAATATTGAAATATTAAAGCTATTAATGTTGTTATAATAGCTACCCATATACTTAATTTTATCATTAATACGTTTTCTGCATGTTTTTTATCCTGCTCTACCTTTTCTTTGTATTTTTCAAAGTCAGTAGTTAATTCTTGTAAATCTTCCTTAAGGTTAGCTGTTTTTTCTTCATTTCTTGTAACACGCTCAATTATAGGACTATCTTGAACCATTTTCATTCAAAAAAATATAATTTGATATAAGTATCTGCAAAGGCCAATAAGTCTCCGAATTCATTTTTGTTGTAAGTTATAATTTTTGCAATGCGGTTAGGTATTCTCATGGCAAACTCTAACTTCACTTTATCATTTTTAATCTCAATTTCTGGAATACCAAGATCAACTAAGCGAGTGTAATCATACTTTAATCTATTCTCACCAAATGACAATTCAAAAAGAAATCTAGGTGTTAAGATACAGACCTGAATAGGTACATCTACAAGATCTTTGCCATAACTTTCAGTAGAATTTGAAACAAAAAATGAACGAATTAATTTTTGGTCTATTCTACTTTCTAATAGTTTAATTATTTCATTTACTCTTGTGTCTGATATATCTAGTTCATTAGTTTTTTTAAGAATTCTCGTTTTTATTTGTTCTATCATTTTAAATATACGGTTTCTTAATTTATATTAAAATCTTTTGTTTACGAAATTAATAATTTTCTTCAAACCTCAACTTCCCTCTCCACTATCACTTTCCCAGTAACACTCCTCAACATATGCCCTGTTACTTCAATGTCATAGAATTTCTTTAATTCAAGCCTTCCTTTGACTCCAACTATTATTGGGTATGTTCCAAACTGCCTGCAAAAAGTTGTATTTCCATCATAAATCTCCGCATAACAATTAGTCAAGATTGTTCCATTTGGAATTACTCTTTGGAGCATTGGCCAGTCTATCTTCTGTCTTATTTCATTCCTCCATTTCCAATAAAGTTTCTTGTTCTTCCTCAAGAATTTGTCCTTGCCTTCATTAAACAAAGAAGTTCCCTCAAATATTGCAACTTGTCTAATATTAATCCTACGAATCATCAACCCTTCATCATAAATTCTTTTTAACCATTTCATGTTTTCTTCATGGGTTTTTTTGGTTTCATTCCGAAGCCCAAAAATTATGTTGATGCCTGGCAGAAATTTTGGCAATCCATCATTGCCTCTTTCTGCACCATACTTGTTTAGAATTTTGATTGCTTCATATGCAATATTAGGAGGAGTATTCAAAGTATTTGCTTTAACAACGTCCATATCAAAGCTTTCAACTCCAAAAGCAGCAATATTTCCGCTAGTACAATACTTAACAATTGCTTTTGTTATTTCAAAATCATTCTGCTTGTCCATGACAACTTTGACTGGATTCACATTGTCGATATGAAGAACTTTTATGTCAGGGCAATTTTGATGAATTTCTTTCAATAACTCAGCAGCATAAGGCAATGTATAGAAGCAAGTTTGTTTTCCTAATCTAAAAAATCTTGCTCCAAGCTTATAAAATTCAGTAATTTCTTTCAAAACATCTTCTTTTTCTCTAAATTCAACTTTATTTTTTATAGGTTCTGTGCAAAACGAGCATTTTCCAATGTCGCAGCCATGTCCTGTTTCAATCTCTATCATTCTATAATCTGGAATTTGTTTTACAATCTGTGCTCCTTTTATTGCAAATTCTTTAACATCACCATACTTAAAATTAAACATAGAATGCTCAACTTTATCAAATACACTTAAATCAGCTTTCTCAAAAAATCTTCCTCCAAAAAGTTGAGTGCCAAAAACTGCTGGCCCTGTCAATAGCTTCTTACACTTCAAATCCTCAATCATAGGAATTATTTCGTGTAAAGTGCCAGGTATAGCAGAAAGATACTTGCCAGGAACATGAACACCAAGAACAATAATAAGTATATCTGTTTCTTCTAGTATTTTTTTAATATTTTTATTATTAATTGTCAAATTATATGTTGTAATATCTGTTTTTTGAGATATCTTTGTTTCTTTTACAATTCCATTATATTTTTTCCAAAGCCTTAAATCATCAATTGTCAAATAAGCAACATCTTCATTCAAGTAACCTGCAATGTACCTCGGATAAGTTCCTAAATAAGGAGGCACTCCTAAGCCAGCTGGCTCGTCTGTATAGCAATCAAGTATTGTGTATTTCATTGTATTTTTGTATTATTTAGTTTATTAAAAATGTTTTGTTATAATTCTGTGATATAACTATTACATTATATAAATCTACGAAAAGCTTAAATACATATTATAGAAAAGAACACCTAAACCAGGAGGTGGTGAATATCGCAGATGTACAAAAAACATATGCAATGGTGATTGGTGCAGTATTAGTGTTAGTAGGACTTATTGGATTTGTAAATGCGCCAATATTCGGTATATTTGGAGTTAACACTGCACAGAACATATTGCACCTTGTAGGAGGAGCAGTAATTATATGGTATGGCTACAAGGGAGCTGGCAAAACAACAAACATGACATTAGGGGTAATATCTGCTGTTGTAGGAGTGCTTGGTTTTGTTCCAGGTGCAAGCGGTTTGCTGGCTAGCTTATTCGGCATAAATACAGCAATTTCAGTGTTGCATATTGGAATAGGTGCAGTTTCATTAGGAGTAGCGTATGGAGTTAAAGAAGCTGCATAGCTTCTTTATTTTTTATTATTTTATGAGTAAAAGGTTATTTGACATTATAGGAACTGCATTGCTGTTCATAGGATTTTTCTTGGCTTTTTTGCCACATACAGTGCATGTTTCTATTGGCTTTGATGAAGAGACTTCTCATTTAAAGCACATTATTTTTGGAATTATTTTTGTTATTGTTGCATTAATAATTTTGATTTATAATAATAATGCATTAAATCTAAATAAAAAAGTTTAAATTGATATTAATTAACCAAAATTTATGGGGTGGCTAATAAGGGCTATAATAGCAGCAATCTTACTAATTGTTTTATTCTTGATAAATTTTTATAGAGATCCAAAAAGAAGAATACCAAAAGGCGATAACATAGTAGCTCCTGCAGACGGCAAAGTAATTAGCATAGTTGACACATCAAAAAATGAAGTTAGAATAAAAAAAGGGCTATTAGGAAAAATAAAAACATTGACAAAAGATGTTGCAAATCAGTGCTATGTTATTTCTATCTTTATGTCACCTTTAGATGTGCATATCAACAGAGCTCCTATTAGAGGAATTGTAAAGTCAATAAAATATACAAAAGGAAAATTTTTTGAAGCTTATAATTTAGAAAAAAGCTTGAATAATGAAAAAAATGAAATTTTAATTCAGGATAAAAAGCTTAAAGTCAAAATTATTCAAATTGCAGGCTTTCTTGCAAGAAGAATAAGATGTTGTATCAAGAAAAATCAAAAAGTTAATAAAGGAGAGAAAATTGGTATGATAGCTTTAGGAAGCCAAACAACAATTATTATTCCAAAAGGGGTGGATTTGAAAGTTAAGGTTAATCAGCATATTAAAGCTGGCTCAACTATAATTGCTTATTTAAGGTGAAGTAATGGAAGATAAAATATTATTTTTTTCGGCATTTATTAAATATCCTAAAGAAATTGGCTCTGTTGTGCCGAGCTCAAAGTTTTTGACAGATGAGATACTTAGGAATATAGAATTTAAAAAAGCAAGATATATTGTAGAGTACGGACCAGGCACAGGCCGAATAACAAAAGAAATTCTTAAGAGGGCTAGAAAAGACGCAAAGCTTTTATGCTTTGAAATAAATAAAAAATTTTGCAGTTATTTAAGGAGAAAAATTAAGGATAAAAGAGTGACAATAATCAATGATAGTGCGGAAAATGTAAAAAAATATCTTAAAAAATTTAAAATAAAAAAAACAGATTATGTTGTTTCTGGACTGCCATTCACTAATTTAAAAATTGATAAAAAATATCAAATTATTAAAGAAACAAAAAACACATTAAAGACTAACGGTAAATTTTTAGTATTTCAGTTTTTCTTAAATAACTTTAAGAAATATCTTCATTATTATTTCTCAGATATTTCTATTAAATTTGTGCCATTGAATATACCACCTTGTTTTGTGTATGTTTGTGAGAAGCAATGAAATGAAGTTAAAAATTAAAAAAGAAAGAATATTCCTTGCTTTAACTCTATTGAGGATAGTTCTTGCTTTTGTTGTAGCGATTTTAATTATAAATGAAAGAAAAAACATTTCTGTTATTTTCTTTATTGCAACTGCATTGATTGCATTTTTTGAGGGTTTAATAAGCAAAAGGTTAATTGAGAGGTCATTGCTTAAATCCATACTTGATTTTTTTGCAGACAGGCTTTTGATTAATGCAGTAGCAATAGCTCTTGTGTTTAAAGCTTTATTGCCATTTTGGGTTATGCTTGTATTTCTTATTAGGGATTTATTAACTGTTATTATCGGCTTTATATTGCTTTATCGTGACTTTAGAAGAGAATTCAAGCCTACTGTTTTAGGCAAAATAAGCCTTTTCTTCCAGATAATAGCTTTAATTCCTGTAATAATGGGCAATCTTGACTGGGTATTGATATGGATTGCAATAGCTATTACCATAGCCTCTGGAATCGAGTCCTTGTTCAAATCTGAGTTTAGGCTTGTCAAAAGAAAAACTGACTTTGATGATTTTAAAATACTTAGGCTTATAAAATTTGCTGATGTTTTTACCTTAACCAATGTTATATTTGGAATTATAAGCATACTCTTTGCTATTAAAGGTTGGTATAATACAGCAAGCTTTATGCTGATACTGGCTGTTGCTTCAGACTATCTCGATGGAAAAGTAGCTAAGACAATGGGTCAGCAAAACGAATTTGGCAAAGAACTGGACAGCCTAGCAGACACTGTAAGCTTTGGAGTTGCTCCAGCAATATTTGGGTTTGCACTAATACAGACGCCATTAGCTCTAATTTCTTTCACAATCTTTTTATTTTGCGGCATTCTGAGACTTGCCAGATACAACATAATGGACATAAAAGGCTCTTTTGCGGGCATGCCGATAACATTAAATGGAATTATAATTCCACTAGTATTTTTTTTAGATACGCCAATTAAATTTTACCCATATATCTACCTTGTACTTGGAATTTTAATGGTTTCTTCATTTAGAATTAAAAAACTGCCTTAGCTAGTTACTGCTTTCTTTTTAATTATTTTTTTGGGCATATTTATGGCTTTAAATATATAAGTAATCATTGCTAAATACACTAGAATAATAGTGGCTACTAGAAGATAAATACTATATCCAAAATTTATTAGAATTGATATTATAGTTATATACGTCAAGCCTACGCTTATTCTGGCTATAAAAGTAATAGGCACGATTTTTTGTTTTTTAGCGTATATTAGCTTCAATACTCCATTAATTAATGAGGGAATAATCAGCAATATAGCCCATAAAATGCTTATATAATTTTT
>CAZSIU010000042.1:0-6610 GCA_964607225.1 uncultured Methanosarcinales archaeon
TCCCTCAGAAAGAAAAGAATCCCTAATATTAAAACAGCCCAGCCAGTTAATTTGTAAGCTGTTTTTGAAATCAAAGTAATCATCTCTTTTTGTTATTAATAAACTATTCCAAATGTAGTATATAAATCTTTTTATTTCTGCGGCATGCAACTAAATAAATTCCTCCAAACCGGCCTGCTTATAATTTTTCTTGGATTTTTCTTCTTTATATTTTAAATCACCATCAAAAATAGGCACACCATATACACCATCATAGCCTGGTTTGAAAGGGATTTTTTGATTTCTGTTTTTTATTATATTTTCAGCGATTTTTTCAGTTGTTATTTTTTTTAGTTTGCTTTCTTCTGCTTCCAGCAGAATATTAAACTCATTTCCAAACTCATTAATAAGCTTATAATATTCTTCCCAAACCTTTTTTGAGTGTACTTCTGTTCCTATAGTTCCTGCAATCACTTCTGATAATGGAATCAAGTTTTTGAACGGTATTGTATTTTCTGGAATAAAACCTTCTTCCCTGTTAGCTAGCATTTCAACTCTTTGAGCAACCCCAACTGTTAATGCCCTTCTACATTTCGGGCAGATATTTTTTAGCTTTATTGCTTCTTTTGGTGATAAGCAAACATTACAAGCTCTGTGTCCTGTATAATGATATTTGCCTTCATGTGGCCACATTTCCATTGTTTCAACAAAGCCCTTTCTCTTTCTTATAGCTATTGATAAATCGTCATAGCTCCAATCAATATCAAAAACATTTGCTTCTCTGCCAAGACGCCAAGGCCAATAAGAGTGGGCATCTGAGCTGCTTACCAATGTGTATTTATCGAGTGAAGAAAGACGCCAGTTCATTGCAGGGTCTGAGCTTAAGCCAGTTTCAATTGCATGTATTTTATTTGAGTATTCTCTAAAGCATTCTTCTACACTATCAAAGCCACTCATGCTGCCAAATATGCCATACCAAGGAGTCCACGCATGCGCTGGAATTATTTCGATGTCATCACTAATTTCTTTCATCATTTCTACTAATTCAATACAAGAAAATCCAAAAATTGGTCTGCCGTCATAATCCAAGCGCCCTTTTCTCAATAATGCAGCATTTATCTGCTCAACAATTTCAAAACTTCTTGCCAACAGTAAAGTATGAACCCTTCGTTGTTTTCCATCTTGCGTGTAGATATTTGATATTTCTCCTTGCAAAACAAAATGAAATCCTGTTTTGCTTGTTAAAATTCCAGAGCCATCTTCCCTTAGCTCACTTTTCAATTCAGAAAGCCATTTTGGATGTGTGAAATCCCCTGTTCCAAGAAGATTAAGCCCTTTTATCTTTGCATATTTTTCAAGGTTTGAAAGGTTTAAAGAACTGCTTGTTGCTCTACTAAAGCGAGAGTGGATTTGTAAGTCTGCAATGATTTTCATAAGAGATTGTAAAAAGTTGGTTTATATAAAGTTTTCATAATATTTAAATAATACAAAGAAAAAATAAATTCCACTATGCCAAACAATGATATTCTTGCAGAATTCAGTTCAGCAGACATTAATGAATTTAAAAAAGATTTTACTCAAATGATTAAGGTTGGAGCTGAAATCGATAGATACTATGGGGAAGCACAGCATGACTTAGATACTTTAATTCCAAAATATGAAAAATTAGTTGAGAAATTTAATAAAAAATATAAGGGTTTAAAGATTAAAATAAAAAAGCTTGTTGATACTTATAAAATTAAAATTCTTGTTAAAGAAAGAGACATAAAAGAATTCTTTGCAAAATCTGCTTCGAGAATTCCAGGCTTGAAGTCAGTTGGAAGAACCAACTTTAATCAAGTTGATATTGCTGATGCAGAAAAATTTGCAAGATTCTTAGATTCTTTGTTAGACAAAATTTACATATCCTATTTAGACCCAGAAAGCGGAACAAGCACGATTGCAGCTATATCTGACAGAAAAGAAAAAATGATTGAGCTGATTTACAATCCAATTGAAATCATAAATGAAAATTCTGCTGGCTTTAAAATCTGTGCATTTTACGCATTAACAAATGGCTTTGATAGAAAAATTGAGGTGTATGGAGATGCTTTAACTTTTGGCTTCTCCAATTTGCTTGATGAAATTGAAAAAAGAGAATGGTACGATAAGTTTAATCCGAGATGGCTGGAGTGAATTTGAATTATGTCCTGTCTTCTTTTTCTCTCAAATCCTCAAGAATTTCTTTCAAAGGCTTCTTGCCTAAGAAACCTGCTAAAGATTCTGTTTTTGATTTTTTTGATTCCATATTTGTCTTTTAATTTGATAAGATATAAATTTTTTGTAATTCTAGCAATTTTTACCCACCAATCGGCAGTTTCCCGCCAAATTTCTTCATAAATTTATTTATATCGCCTTTGCTGCCTTTGAACATCTTGACTACTTTCTTTGATTGTTTGTATTGTTTGATTAATTCTCTTATTTCGTTTGCTGGAATTCCAGAGCCTCTTGAGATTCTTTCAATTCTTGAGCTGTCCATTATTTCTGGTTCTTCCAATTCTTTTTTAGTGAAGCTGTTCATTGCAATTCGCCATTTTTTTAATTTATCTTCTTGAACTTGAAGCATTTCTTTAGGTAATTGTAACTGTGAAAATCCAGGAATCATTTCAACAATCTGGCTTAAAGGACCCATCTTACTCATTGCTTCCATCTGCTCATACAAGTCAATTAAATTAAATTCACCTTTCAAAAATCTCTTGCCTAAGTCTTCTGCTTCCTCAACTTTTATAACTTCTCTTGCTTTTTCCAACAATGCTTCTAAATCGCCCATTCCAAGCAATCTTCCAACAAAGCCTTGTGGACTAAATTGCTCAAAATCATCAATTTTTTCTCCGACACCGATAAACTTCATTGGAGCTCCAGAAATCGCACAAGCAGTTAAAGCACCTCCTCCTTTTGCGGTACCATCCATTTTAGAAACAATAATGCCTGTTATCCCGCAACTTTTGTGGAATTGTTCTGATTGCTTCTGTGCAGCTTGCCCAATATCAGCAGAAACAATAAGCAAGTTTTCATCTGGCTTAATTTTTTCATTTACTTCCTCAATTTCGCTAATCAATTCTTTAGATAAAGCATCTCTTCCAGCTGTATCTATGATTAGAATATCAAAATTTTTATAGTCATTTATATGTTTGTTCCATATTTCAATTGGTTCTTTGATTTTCTTATCTAGAAATGCCTTAACATTTGCTTGCTTTCCAACCTGCTCAATCTGCTCCATTGCAGCTGGCCTATGAATATCTAAGCCAACTAATGCAACTTTATAGCCTCTTTTTGTGTAGAACTTTGCAAGTTTTCCAGCAGTTGTTGTTTTTCCTGAACCAAACAAGCCAACAAGCATTATTTTGAATGGCTTTTGTTTAATCTCAATTTTATGTTGTTCTTTGCCTAGAAAATTGACAAGCTCTTCATAAACAATGTTGATTACCTGCTCCTTTTTTGTCAATCCTTTTGGTGCTTCTTCACTTAATGCTCTATTTTTTATTTTTTCAGTCAAATCAAAAACAAGCTTTACATTTACATCTGCTTGTAATAAAGCCCTTTGGATATCTTTTATTAATTCATTAATCAGCTTCTCGTCTACAAAGAGAGATTTTGCAATTTTTTGCAGAGTGTTTTTCAATGCATCACTTAGTTTTTCGAGGACCATTTTTTATTTTATATCTCCACCAGAACCCTTTTCTCTTCAATATTCTTCAATGCTTTTTTCAATAAATCTTCAACTTTCACATCAAAATAAACCTTGTTATCTAAAGTCCTGACTGCTACTGTATTGTTTTTCTCTTCTTTTTCACCAACAGTCAAAATCAAGGGAATTTTTTGATGTTGCGCTTCTCTCACTTTATAGCCAACACTTTCTGTTCTTGCGTCAACTTCTACTCGCATATCATTTTTTTCAAGTTCTTCTTTTATCTTATTTGCATATTTTTCAAACCTGTCTGCAACAGTTAAAATGCGAATTTGAACTGGTGCTAACCATAATGGAAGCTTGCCAGCAAAATGTTCAACCAAAATGCCAATAAACCTTTCAATTGAGCCTAGCAATGCGCGATGAATCATAACAACTCCGTGCTTTGAATTATCTACACCAACATAAGTTGCATCAAACCTCTCTGGCAATTGAAAATCAAGTTGTATTGTTGCAAGTTGCCAATTTCTGCCAAGAGCATCTTTAATGTGAAAGTCAATTTTTGGTCCATAAAAAGCCCCTTCTCCTGATTTAACGTCATATTTTACCTTCTTTCTTTCAAGTGCTTTTTTAAGAGCTTCCTCTGCCTTATTCCAATCCTCAATTTTTCCCATAAATTTTTCTGGCCTTGTGCTTAGCTCAACCTTGTATTCAAAATCAAAAACTTCATTATAAATATAGTGGGTAAAATCCAAAACCCTTAAAATCTCATCTTCTATTTGCTCAGGTGTAACAAAAATGTGTGCATCATCTTGAGACATTTTTCTTACTCTTGTTAAGCCAGCCAAAACACCAGAAAGCTCGTTTCTATGCAAAGATGCAAAATCAGCAATCCTGAATGGCAAATCTCTGTAGCTTCTTGATTTTGATTTGTAGATAAGAACATGTGATGGGCAATTCATTGGCTTCAAAGCATATTCCTTGCCTTCTGATTCAAGTATAAACATATGTTCTCTGAAATGCTCCCAATGCCCAGATGTTAGCCATAAAGACTTCTCGTATATTAATGGTGTTATAACTTCCTGATAACCTCTTCTTTTGTATTCTTCTCGAATAAAATTTGTCAGCTGATTGTAAATGATAGTTCCTTTTGGATAAAAGAATGGTGCTCCAGGGCTTTCTTCAAAGAAATTAAACCATTCAAGATCTTTCCCAATTTTTCGATGATCTCTTTTTTCAGCTTCTTCAATCAATTTAAGATGGGCATCGAGCATGCCTTTTTCTGGAAAGCTTATTCCATATATTCTCTGCAATTGCTCATTTTTTGGATCGCCTCGCCAATAAGCTGCTGCTATTTTTGTAAGCTTGAATGCTTTTATTTTTCCTATACTAGGAATATGGGGTCCTTTGCATAAATCAATAAAATCACCTTGCCTGTAAGCACTAATAGGCTGTTTTTCTTTATGGAACTCTTCAATCAATTCGATTTTGTACTGATTGTTTTTGAATAGTTTTTTAGCTTCACTTTCACTTAATTCTATCCTATCTACTTTGTAGTCTTTTTTTACAATCTCGTGCATTTTTTGTTCTATTTTAATTAAATCTTCTGGAGTAAAATGATGTAAAATATCAAAATCATAGTAAAATCCTTCTTCAATTGTAGGGCCTATAGTTGGCTTTGTATTTGGAAATAATTCAACAACAGCATGTGCAAGAAGATGAGCTGTACTATGCCTGAAAACTTCTAAGCCTTCTTTATCTTCAAAAGTTACAATTTGCAAAGTTGAATCTTCATTTATCGGAACAAACAAATCTTTTAATTTGTCATTTATCTTTGCTATCAAAGCATCTTCACCAAGCTTTTTACCTATATCAAAAGCAATTTCTTGTGCAGTAATTCCTTTTTTGTATTCTCTAATGCTTCCATCAGGCAATGTTATTTTAATTTTAGTCATTTTTGATTTCTGACATTTTGTTGTTTTGATTTATATTTTATTTATATATTTTATTAAAATTTAATTTAAAAAAACTAATTTTTAAACAATGAGCAGCTTTTAAGCTGCTGTTGTAGTTGTAGAAGTAGTATAAGTAAAGTTTATCTCATATAAAAATAAAAAATCTCCCATAATAAAATAAAAAATAAACTTGTATTTAAAACTTTCTTTTCCAAGTCAAAAACGAAACCTTTATAAATATTACTTTTAATAGTTCTAAAATTAATAAAAAATAAAATGTTTTTATTAAAAGTATTAATATTAATATGGAAGCAAAATTCATCGGCAAAGCGAAGCTGACAAAGCAAGGGCAATTGACTTTGCCGCAGGAAGCAAGGCAGGATTTAAAGATAGATGCAAAATCAGAAGTTTTCTGGTACGAATTTAATGATATTTTAATCCTGGTTAAAGATATAATTAATCCCAAAGAATTAGTTAATTTTGTATTTGCTAAAAAGAAAAAAAGGTGATAAAAACTTCGTTTTTATCACCTCCAAACCCGAAAAACATAAAGTGTTTTTGGGCCCAAAAAATCCAGTGACATGTGAGCGAGTTCACTTCGCTCACTCGCATGCCAAGGATTTTTTAGGGAATTTGAAAATTTTTGATAGGTGAAAATGAAGTTAGACGAATTAGCTAGGTTAATGGGTAAAACAAGAGAAGAATTAGAGGAAATTTTGAAAACTACAGACGTGATTGAATTAGACTTATCAAAAGACAGTGAAAAAGAGTAACAATTAAAATTAACAAAAAATGGTGAACTTACCTTTTCAAAGACCTTTAGGATTATTGGCATTGATAGCAGTTGCAATCTTTATATTTCTTTATCTTAGGAGACCTAAGCCTCAAGAAAAGGTGATTCCTTCCTTAATGTTCATTATGCAGGACACTAAAAGATCAAAGCAATATTCTTTCTTCCAGAAATTAATGACTAATTTGTTATTTTTAATACAATTGCTTTCTATCTTAG
>CAZSIU010000043.1:0-6523 GCA_964607225.1 uncultured Methanosarcinales archaeon
AGAAATATATGCAATTTTTTTAAGAAAATTGGATTAAAGGTTGATGAAGCAAAAACTAAAGAAAAAATTATTAGCAAATAAAATGCCAAAGAAATACCATAAAAAGCCCATCTCACAAATAAAAATTGCAAAAGCCAGGACCAATTTCTTGTTTAAACTTGCAAAAGAGAATTTTAAAGAGAATCATAGCCTGTCTGATAAATATGTCAAGATTGCAAGAAGAATTGCAATGAAGTACAAGATAAGGCTTCCTTCTCAGTTGAAGAAAAGGTTTTGTAAGCATTGCCATAAGTACTTAGTACCTGGAGTCAATTGCAGGGTTAGGATTCATAAACACAGGCTTATTTACTATTGTTTTAGCTGCAAGCACTATATGCGACATCCAATTTCATAATTTATTTTCTATATTGAAAAATAATCAATTTATAGTTATAAAGCGAAAGCTTTATATATAAGTTATATCACTGCATAGTAATAAAAACGTTGATGTTTCAAAGAAACATCCTTATGTTTGGTCAAGCTTTTTTGCTTGACAAAAAAGATTGTGGGGGTTTAATATGTGTTTAGCATGTTCAATAGCAGAAGGCAATCATTATGCTAAGAACGAGAAGAAATTTGATTATTCAGATAATCAAGAGTATAACAATTCAACATATTAGGTGCTTAAGATGGAAGTAGAAGAATTATTTTTTGATGAGGACATGGAAAGGATTGAGGAAATGAGAAACGAAAGAAAGAAGATGAAAGACAAAGATTTCGCTAAATTAATTAACAAGAAAGAGCTTTCTGATTTTGAGATGGATGAAATGTTTTTGTGAGGAGAAAATGACAATAGCACGTAGGGGTTTTCTTGGAACTGCACTAGGATTTGGTAGCGATGTTGCTTTTAATGATGGAAAAGCCACTAAATCTTTATTGGAGAAATTAGCCGATGTTGGATCAGCTGAAGCTTCCCAGCATAATAGAGGGATAGAATCCTTAACTCAAGATGATGTTATATACGATATTAATAGAGCACTTCAAAAAGTAAAATGGGGTAGAAGCCAAAAAGGTTACGAAGATGCATTTGCACATTTTTCGTCAATATACGACATATCAATGGCTAGATATCATCAGACGAAAGATGAATTTTTTCTAAGAGCTGCTGTGGTTAGCGCTATGTATGCTGGCAAATCTATGCTAGATGCATCTAGCTTAAACAATGGCAAAAAAATGGAAAACTTAAGAAACGCTCTTTTTAGCTATGGCAATACTTTAGCAACTAGACAAAAGCTTGGAACAGGAAAGCATGATTTATATAAAAAGGGTATAATAGATCAACCAGTAGCAGATGAAAAACTCATAAGAAAAAGAACAGCTGAAGCTTATGAAGAGTTAATAAGAATAACTAGTGGTAGGGAAAAGGAAAACTATTTGAGATCTTTAATTGCAACCTATAAAAGATTAACACAATTAACTGATGGCACTGAAAAGTTTAATTATCAAATTAGAATTCAAGATGTTTCTGCTCAATTAGGCAAGATAAAATGAATTTAACAGCTTTAGTAGCATCTGCTTCTATGTTACTAGCTCAAGGAGATTTTACTGAAACAAAAATACATTATCAAAAACCACCAATTTATGCGCAAGCTCCTCAAGATGCAATAACAAAAAATGAAAATCTTGAGAGAATGTTAGCAGTTTACAGAAATTTAGTATTTAAAGGCTATAGTAAGCGTGCTATGGAAATGGCATTGGATTTTTATGAGGACATAATAAAAGAAAGTAAAAATGAGCTTTATGTGGCTGAAGCGTATCTAAATTCGGGCATCATACTTTGCTGTATGATAGACCCTAAAAATCTAAATGAAGGCAAGAAAAGACTTGAAGAAGCTTATAAAATGGGTGACTATAAAATCAAAGTAGAAGCGGCATATCAACTAGCTCGAGTCCACTTTGGATATGGCGGAGCTAAAGAATCAGATTTTAGTTTAAAAGAAGCTAAAAAATATCTTTTAGAAGTAATTAGACTTGCTCCACAAAGCCACTTTGCTGATGAAGCAAAAACAATGTTAAAACAATTACAACAAAAATAAAAATCACAAAAAACCAAATAATTTTTAAATTAAATTGCAATTCTATATAAAGATGGACAGCTATGATTTAGAACTATCCAAAGTCATCGAAAGAATCAACAAAGAAAACGCTAAGCTTGTTTGTGTTCAGTTGCCAGATGGCTTAAAACCAAGGGCAAAAGAAATACAGCAAGCAATAGAGAAAAACACAAATGCTTCTGTTGTTATATGGCTTAGTTCTTGTTTTGGTGCTTGTGATGTGCCTTTGCAAGTTGAAAGATTAGGAGTAGATTTGCTTATCCAATGGGGACACTCCACTTGGAGAGGAAGTTGGTATTAAGGTTTAAATATGAGCTCTTATTCTAAGCAATAATGAAAACTTACTTTGCTGTTACCGGCATTGTTGAGAATAAAAATAAGGTACTGATTCTCAAAAAATCAGCAAAAGACTATAATTACCCTAACAGATGGAGTTTCTGTTCTGGTTATGTTAAGGAGTTTGAATCAGCAGAGGATACTGTATTGAGAGAAATAAAAGAAGAAACTGGATTAAAAGCAAGAATTGCGAAAAAAGGCAAGCTATTCCAACAAGAAGACAAGCTTAATAAAAAATATTGGGTTATAATGCCTTTTCTTTGTGAAGTTAACTCAAGAAATGTAAAGCTCGATCACGAAAATGTAGAGTTTAGATGGATAAACTATAAAGACATAAAAAATTATCCAACTGTGCCTGGATTAAAGAAAGATTTAAAAGTTTTAGGCTTGAAGTGAGCAAATATGAAACCAAAAATAATTCTAGGAGCAGATCATGCAGGTTTCAAGCTGAAGGAAGAAGTTAAAAAACATATCCTAAGTAAAGGTTACCAGGTTGAGGACAAAGGAGCATTTACTTTTGATCAACAAGATGATTATCCTGACTTTATAATGCTAGTTGCAAACTCTGTTGCAAAAAATCCAAACAGCAGAGGCATAATATTTGGTGCATCTGGACAAGGAGAAGCAATTGTTGCAAATAAAATAAAAGGCGTTAGGGCTGCTTTATATTACGGCAATAACATTGAAATTGTAAAACTATCTCGTACTCACAATAATGCCAATATACTTTCTCTTGGAGCAAGGTTTTTGACAAAAAAGCAAGCAATAGAAGCTATAAAATTATGGCTAAGCACAGATTTCAGCAATGAAGAAAGGCATATTAGAAGAGTAAAAAAAATAGATAAAATAAATTAAGATGCAATTCATAAATTATTTTTTTACTTCTATAATTTCTTTTTTAGGGTTGTTGATTGGTATAATTCTAGTTAAAATAGCTCCAGAAGAGCAAAAGCCATTGCAAAAATATTTTATTTTATTAAGAAAAATTTTATTGTTGATAATTTTTGTTTTTATTATATTTTATTATTTTAGTGATAAATTTAATTTAATAATCCTGTTCTTATTTTTTATATTTTTATTATTAATTGAGTATAAAACTAACCATTTGCTAAAGAAATCAATTATAATTTATTTATTCTTGGGAATTTTGTTTTTTTTAAGTTCAAAAAATGTTAATCTTTTCACAATAGAATCAAGCTTAATTATGCTTTATGGACTTCCAACAGCATCTTTATTGTGCAATATAAAAGAAAAAAATCAATATAAAATAATTTTTTATAATATAGGATTTGTTATTCTTGCAAATATATTATTTTTGTTTAATTACCACCTTTCATTTCTTACCCTTAAATAAAAAGCAGTATGATTAACTACAATATGCAATATAAAGCTTAATAATAGTGATGTAATAAATATTTTTAATGTTAAATTGAAAAATGGCATAATAAAAACTAATGCTCCAACTACAAAGTCTGTTTGGTCAAATGGCACAAACTTTGCACCTGGTTTTAAACCAAGTCTTCTTTTGAAAAAGCTTTTTACTAAATCACCCATTAAAGCGCCTAAACCAATCAAGAGTCCAAACAAAAGCCAGTTTTGATAATCAATAAATGAAATATCTTTGAAGAATTCTGCTTTATATAATAAAAACTGCAAATAAGCAACAATAATTGCAAAAATAATGCCAAAAATTAAGCCCCGAAATGTTTTGTTCTTGCCAAGAATTGGCTTTTTATTTAATTTTTTGTCAAAATCAATTGGAAAAACAAATAAATTCATCTTCTTAACTATAACGGGTGCCATATTAGCAAAATAAGCTGGAAGCATCAAATAAAAGCATTTTAATAAGAACACTACAAATTCAACCATAGAGAAAAATTTTAAATACTGGTTTAAATAGTTTTTGCATAAACTAATTCAAAAATGAAAGTTACTGCTGTTGTTCCAGTCTATAACGAAGAAAAGACAATAAGAAATGTACTAAATGTATTGACATCAAGCGATAGAATAAACAAAATAATTGTTGTAGATAGCGGAAGTACAGATAAAACACCAAATATAATTAAACAATTTAAAGTAAAAATAGTAACATTGAAAAAACCAAAAGGAAAAGGGTATGCGGTAAGAATTGGAACAGAAGATATAAAATCCGATATTATTCTTTTCTGTGATGCAGATTTAATTGGACTTAGGAAAGAGCATATTGATAAATTGCTAGAACCAATTTTTAAGGAAGATGCTGCAATGGTTATTGGATTGAGGGATAAAGGAAATTTCATTGCTAACATGATTATGCCATATTTTCCATTAACAGGAGGCGAAAGAGCTATACTAACAAAAGTATTTATGAAAATAAGAAAAAATCCACTTATAGAGGGATGGGGTTTAGAAAGTGTAATGAACGATTATTGCAAAAAGAAAAACTTAAAAGTTATTAAGGTTAAGTTAGACGGAATGAATCATATAGGATTGCAGACAAAAAAATATGGGTTGATGGCATTTTTAAGGGAAATATACGATGTTGTTTTAACAAAAATAAAACTATTGGGAGTTAAATACGATTAAATGGCATATCCAATAACAAAATTTTGGCTTTATCCTCTCTGTTGGATATTAATGAAAAGAATTAAAGGTACAGAGCATATTCCAAATAAGGTACCGTTTATAATTGTATCAAATCATGAAAAACTTATAGATCCATTATATATACTATATACTATATTAAAAAAATTAAATAAGAAAATACATTTTCTTGCAACACCAACATGGTGGTTTTTGGGTGATATAATATGCAGGCAATGGGCTGGCTGTATTCCTCTTTTTAATACTGAACAAGCATATAAAGAGGCAAAAAGACTAGTTGAATCAAGCGAAATAATTGGAATTTTTCCAGAAGGCGGCACAAGAAGAACAAAAAATCCAAAAACAGGGGCTGTAAGGCTTGCCCTTGAGACAAATACCCCAATATTACCTATAGCTGTAAAATCTTCTTATGTACCTTTTAATTCAAGATTAAAATTTGGAAAATTGATTCATTTAAGAGGAAGTAAAAGGAATATTAGAAAATTAGCGAAAGATTTGATGCTAGAAGTTTATAAATTAAGAGATAGTTTAGACTAAATCAATCTTTTTTTCAAATAACTCAAAGCTCCTCCAAAAGTACCAAACTTTATAGTTCCATAAACCTCTGTTTTTTTGCTTTTTATCGCATCTCTTAAATCATTATCAAAAATTGTGCATGCAGTTCCAATTTCAAAAAAGAAATGTGAATCGGAGCCAGCTGTCTTAGCAATGCTTAATTTATCTGCAATTTTATTTGCTTTTGCATTATCGCCTGGCAAAGTTCTTGCATTAAAACACTCAACTGCATCAATTTTATTCTTAACCTTTTCAAGAGGTAATTTAAATTTATGATTATGAATTAAAGTTGTTCTGAATGGATGTGCTATTGTTATTAATGCTCCTTGCTTTCTTGCTTCGTCAACAACCTCGTAAAAATCAATCGCATCAATTTTTTTCTTCAAGTAATAAACTAAAACATCTCCATAATTTGTGCTTATCTCTTCTCCAATTATTACTTCAAAATCTTTATCTTTATTTAATTTTTTTACTTCTAAAGCACCCTTAATTTCATGGTGGTCTGTAATTGCAATCCCATCAATTTTATATTTTTTAGCTAATTTCAGAATTATATCTGGCTTTAAGTTGCTGCATTTTGAATAGTGAGTATGCATATGTAAGTCATATTTCATTTTACTTCTTTTTTGGCCACGGAAATGGCTCTTGCCCTTCTTCAAGTGGAAGTTCGCCAGCAATTTGCATTCTGCTTACTCTTCCATCAAGGTATTCTTTCCAAACTATTAGTTTACCACCTTTAACTTTGCCTATTATTGCATCGCTTACTGCTGTTCTATTGCCTGTTTTGATGTTTGTAGAAGCAAATTGCCATTCAACAGCTAAGTCATTGCCATCAATAATAATCTTATTTATGTATATTTTTGTGTTATTGAATGATTTATGATAATCAATAAAATCCTTTAGAGTTTCATTTTTATTCATTCTCCTGCTGGGATAAGCAAAAATCAATTCATCAT
>CAZSIU010000044.1:0-6494 GCA_964607225.1 uncultured Methanosarcinales archaeon
CAGAAAAATCTGATGGCCTATATTTCTCAGTCCACAGAGCATTTTCTAGTTGCATGATAAGTTCAAGAAATCAAATAATGTTTAAAAAGGTTTAGATAATATCCTCTTCAGCAACAACCATAAAGTCACCAATTGCAATTACTGCGCTGAAAGGTATTAGAATATGCCCTTCCTTGTCTTTTTCAAGCTCTAGTTTTTCTGTGTAAGAAGTTGGATTATGAAGCACCATATGTATAAGCTCTCCTGACCTTGTTTCAAAGATTATGTCGCCTACTTCACCAAATCTCTTGCCTGTTTTGCTGACAACTGTCTTACCAATCAATTGTTTTGAGAATTTTTTATCTTCTTCTGGCATGTTTTATTCCCTCTTCAGTTAATACGCAATATTATTGAGCAAGTTATATTTAAATGTTTCTAATAAAGCTTAAAAAAATTCCCAAACATCGATATCTCTTTGTGAATCAGGTTTTATCTCGCCTTTGGCAGTTCTAAGTATTATTTCTGCAACATTTTCTGGCGGAATTCCACGAAAATTATTCATTCTTGTTGCTGTTGTTCCAGGATTCACAGAGTAAACTTTTATGTTACTTAATTCTTGAGCTATAGCTTGTGTAAAGCCTCTAACACCAAATTTTGTTGCGCAATAAGTGCTTAACCCAGCAAAAGCATCTTTGCCAGCACCACTAGAAATATTAATTATTGTTTCTTTAATATAAGGCAAGCATGCTTTAGTCATTTTGATTAAACCTTCAAGATTAGTTCTGACTTCATTTTCAATATCATCAAAAGTCTGCTCCTTTAATCGTTTCCATACAACAATTCCTGCATTATTGATAAGAATGTCTATATTTCCAAATTTATCAATAGCCTTTTTAGCACAATTTTTAATACTGGTATTATCCATCACATTCAATTGCAATAAAAGAATATCTGAAGCGCCTAGCTCAAGACATTTTCTAGCTACTTGCTCACCTTCTTTTTTATCTTTGTAATGTGTTACTATAACTTTACAACCTTCTTTTGCAAATTTAAAAGCAGTTTCTCTGCCAATACCTAGACTAGAACCAGTTATTAAAATAACCTTACCTTTTAAATCAGTCATTTTAGCTTATCCTTATTTTCAACAAGTTATTTACTTCCTCTTCATTGTAGCAAGTTTCTCTTAAGCCGCATTTCTTGCATTTGTTTTCATTATTGCAAAAATCAGGCAATTCCTTACTTTCAAGCAATGTTATTATTTCGTCCACTATTTTATTTACTTCTTCCTTCATGAAAGGATTTATTGCAATACGTCTTTTTTCTTTTGTATCAAGGTAAACAACAAAGCCTTCTTTTATAGGCTTGTTGAAATGCTCTTGCAAAAGCAATGAGTATGCTGCTAATTGGATTCTATGGCTTGGCCATACTCCACCTTGCGGAGTTCTCCCAGTTTTAAGTTCAAAAGGGACATATTCATCCTCATAAATATGAACTTGATCTATGATGCCTTTCAATTTTAGTTTGTCAGAATCAACTCTAAGTTCTGAGATAATTTTCGGAGTTAATTTTTGCCATAGTTCTTTACCAAACACGTTATTTGCTTCTATAAAGCTGAAAACATGATTTGCTCTAATTTCAGATTCGTCCATTATGAAAGAAAAGCTCTTCTTGTAAGCATCAAGCATTTTTAAGTTGACTTCTTCAAGCCTTTTTTTGTTGTTTGTTATTGCTTTTCTTAGTACTTGAAGATATTTCTGCTTGTATAATGCTTGTATTTCCTTTAATGGCAGACTTCTAGTTATAGAAGTCACTATTTCCTCTTCGCTTTTGTTTATATTATCGTATGTTTCATGCCTTATAGAGCCAAGCACAACACTTTCCTTTGGCGGCTCTTCGAGAAGCAGAACTTGCTCAAGAAACAGCTTTCTGGAGCAATAGAGATAGGTAGACAGCAGAGATACAGGTATTCTCATAATAAACAAACTGGAATTTTAGTTTATAAATCTTATGCGAAGATGTCCAGTGGTTAAACCAAAAACTATTTTAATAACCTTTTAAATAGGACAAAGCATGAAAGAAGGAGCCTATATTGGAGCTTTAGTTGCATTGCTTGTTTACTTTATGCTTCCGATATATGGTGACTATGGAACACCTGCAAAGATTATACCAACAGGAAATGCAGTTTCTAGCACTACTGGCTTTAGCACATATGTAAGCAATCTGCCTTTCAGCATGATTATCTTTTTTGCTTTGGAAATAATAGGAATTTCTGTTGGAATAGCTAGCCAGATGGTTTTAAAGCAAGTCTATAAGCCGAATCAATAAAATTATTTCTAATACAATAGGCGAGCATCGACATGCGAGTGAGCGGAGGAATGCGAAAGTTCGCTTTCGCTCGCTTAACTACCCGAACTCGCTCACAACTCACTGCGAGCCTAGAATACGCCGTAGGCGGATTGAATTCTAAATTATTAAAATTCAATAAATCAATCTAAAACTTTAAATATTAACTAAAAAATTAACAATTTATGGATATTGAAAGCAAGCTTGATTTAATAAAGCAAGTTGGAGAGGAAATCATAACAGAAGAAGAGCTAAGGCATTTACTAGCAACAAAAGAGCATCCCATTGCTTATGATGGCTTCGAGCCTTCTGGAACTGATGTGCATATTGCACAAGGAATTCTAAGAGCAATTAATGTAAACAAGATGACAAAAGCAGGCATCAAGTTTAAGATGCTTGTAGCAGATTGGCATGCATGGGCTAATAACAAACTTAGCGGTAATCTTGAAAATATCCAAACAGCAGGCAAGTATCTAATAGAAGTGTGGCGACATTGCGGAATGGACTTGAAAAATGTTGAGTTTGTTTGGGTGAGTGATTATGTGAAAGATTCAGAATACTGGAAGAAAGTAATGCAAGTTGCTAGAAATTCAACCATTAAAAGAGTCATAAGAACAGGCCAAATAATGGGAAGAAAAGAAGCAGAGGTGCAGCAGGCTTCTCAAATACTCTATCCTTGTATGCAAGCTGCTGACATTTTCCAGCTAAAAGCAGATATAACTCAATTAGGCCAAGACCAAAGAAAAGTTAATGTTCTTGCAAGGGAAATTGGCCCTAGCATAGGCTTTTGGAAGCCAGTTGTTATAAGCCATCACATGCTAATGGGTTTAGGTGAGCCACCAAAAACAAAAGACATTGACAGGATAATTGACTTAAAGATGTCAAAATCTAAACCAGATACTGCAATTTTTATGAACGACTCTGAACAAGACATTAAAAGAAAAATCAGCAAGGCATACTGCCCTGCAAAAATTGTGCATGAAAACCCAATTCTTGAATATTCAAAATACCTTATTTTTGAAAAATTCAATATAATGGAGATTAAAAGACATGAAAAATTTGGCGGTGATGTTGTAATAGAAAACTATAAAGAACTGGAAAAGCTTTATTCAGAAGGAAAAATTCACCCTGCTGATTTGAAAAGTGCTGTTGCTTATTATATAAATGAGATGGTAAAGCCTGTAAGGGAAGTTTTCAATAAAGACACCAAGCTAAAAAGACTTTTAGAAACAATTAAGAAATTTGAAATAACAAGGTAATTAAATTATCTTTTGTTTTGATTTATTTCTCTAGCAATATGTTCTGGAGGTATATTAGGAATAGCCATTCTTAATAAATGTGACATAACTCCATCATATCTAATAGTCTTCAATTCTGGCCATGCAGGATAGATATTACATTCCCAATGATATAATCTATTATCACGATGTCTAGACTTCCAAGGACCTTGTACTAATTCAAAGTTAAATCCACAATTAGTGTATCTAAAACCAACTGCTACCATAGTTTTATGTAAGATATCTGCAAAATGATAAGCTTCTTGTTCTGTCATTTCATCGAATAAACTTTGATGGTTTATAGGTACAATTTTTATTTGTACATGAAATGGGTTTGGTTCAGGAATTCTTGCAACAGAACTTGTATAAATGCCATTAGTTTCTATTGTTACATCTCTAAAAACCCCTCTGACACCTGTAGAATCTCTAACTTCTAAGCACCCTGTACATCCCCCTAATACCATTCCTAAACTATCAGTAGTTATTCCTTTCTCATAGCTACTAGATGGAAGAAGATATTCTTCCAACCAATTAGGCATTTTTTCAAGAGCAATTGCTTGGGAATGTGGATGTGGTTGTGAAGCACCTGCATTTATGACATTACCATCTTTACCAACACCATTTCTATTTTTTATTACAGCACCCCACTCATACGTTCCAAATCCTTCACGTCTTAATTCTCGTAGCATTTGAATGTATCCCCATACAAGATTTTGATAGTAATTTGCTATTTCTGATGAAGGTAAAAATGGATCTAAGTTATGATCAGGAGTTTCTATCATGACCAAGTGCCTTCCTTTTGCTAATTTTCTATCGTGAAATATTCCAAGCGGCTCAATGTACCTTGTATCAACGTCACTAGTACGCAACACAGTTGGAAATTTATTGTCTTTAACAAATAAACCCCTATCTAGCATCAATTGTGCTAATTCACCACTAAAATATACTTCGCTTAATTTCCAATTAGTGGGACAAAAATCACATTTTTTATCAATTGTTTTTTTATCTTTTTCTGGTTCAGGTTTATCAAGTCTAGTATAAGGAACTATAGCTTGTTTTCCACCAGGCCCTCTTCTGATTTCGGCTCCAATTCTAGATAAATCTAATAAAACATCAAGAGATTCAGGTTTATTAGTAATTTCATCATTAGACATATGCTCTCACGTCAACACATACTTCTGCTATTTTTAAATCTTTCTATTTTTATAACTTGAAAGTAGTTAATTTTAGAAGGAAAAAGCTTTACTCCTGCTCTATCACAACCAGCGTATACTTTTCATTCAAATATTTTCGAGCAACTCTTTTTACATCATTAATATTTACTTTTTTAATATTTTTTAAATATAACTCAGCAAGATTTGCATCTTTTATCGTTTCCCATACAGCAAGGTTATCGGCATAGTGAAAGTTATCCTCCATTTCTAAAGTATAGTTGCCTTCTATGTATGTTTTTGCTTCTTGCAGCTCTTTTTTGCTTATTTTTCCCAATCTTTTAAATTGTTGGAATATAATCTCTTTAGCCTTATCTATATTCCTTTTGTCTAAGTTTGTATAAATTGCAAATGTCCCATAGTCATTTTCTTTTTCATCATTTACCCCAACTTGATAAGCCAATCCTCTTTTGTTCCTTATCTCATCAAAAATCCAGCCAGATTGCCCTCTTCCTAAAATTGCACTTATAACATCAAGAACATAGCTTTCTTTATGCAACCTATATACAGTTTTATAGCCAAGAACCATGTATGAGTTAAATGTCTTTTTTTTCTCAACAAACTTCTTGACTTTTTTCTGCAAAGGCTCTTTTACTTTTTGCCTATGAATTTTTTCCCTTGGTTTTAAATCTCCAAAATATCTCTCAATCTTTTCTTTTACATTATTGACATTTCCAACAACAGAGACAATCATATTATTTGGGATGTAATGTGAAAAATAATAGTTTACAATATGTTCTCTGTCAAAGCTTTTTACTGTTGCTATAGCACCATATGTTGGATTTTTTGCAGGATGTTTTTCAAATAAAATTTTATGGAATAAAATCCATTGATAGAGCCTAGGCTCATCATTTATCATATTTATTTCTTTCAAAATTACTTGTTTTTCTTTCTCAATTCTATTTTTGTCAAAAACTGGATTAGATATCATATCAGAAAGAATATCTAAGGCTATGTCAAACCTTTTGTTGATTATTTTGATGAAGAATGCTGTTCTATCACCTGTTGTGTAAGCATTAAACTCACCACCATATTTTTCAATTTCATTTGCAATTTCTCTGCTATCTCTTCTTTTTTTAGTGCCCTCAAAAAGCATATGCTCAAGAAAATGTGCTAATCCAAGGGTTTTCTTGTTTTCAAAATTTGAGCCAAACTTAAACATTACTTCAACAGCAACTGACTTAGAGCTATTTTTCTCAAAAATCACAGTAATGCCATTTTTTAGTCTATACTTCTTCATACTAAAAGAAAAAATTTAAATGGTATATAAGATTTTTGAATTAAAATGAAAATTAATGAACTCAAATCAATTTTATATAAAAAAAATTATGATTTTGCTGTATTCTATAATCCGGATTCAACAAAGTATAATGAAAATATGTTCTATTTTTCTGGCTACAACGGTTTAGGATCTTTAATTATTCCAAAAAATGAAGCACCTTTTTTTATAGTACCTGAAATGGAGTATGAAAGAGCAAAAAAATCAATGGTTAAGAAAGTTTATTTAATGAAGAAAAAGAAATTTTTTGAATCGATATATAAAGTTTTAAAGAAGAATAAATTGAAATCAAGAAGTGTGGCGATAGATAAAGACAATTTTACATTAAATTCTTATAAAAATCTTAAGAGACATTTTAAAAAGATAAAAGCAAAAGATATTTCTTTAGATTGTTCAAAACTAAGA
>CAZSIU010000045.1:0-6410 GCA_964607225.1 uncultured Methanosarcinales archaeon
CTTAAAGGAATAATTACCAAAAATAGGTATTACCAAACGTTTACTTTACAGCCCACTAAACCATAACCTTTAAATACCACTGTGCTATCTCTTGCGCCAACAGAGAGAAGAGAAAGGAAGTTACTCAATTCTTCTCATTAATATGGGATGATAAAGACGAAACTGAAGCCAGTCTTGCCAAGCCTAAGGGAAAAAAAGCGCTACTTGGTATTTGAAGTCATCTCAAAAGAAAAAATAATTGATGTTGATCAAGTCTCAAACGCCATTTGGAATGCTTCACTGCGATTCCTCGGGCAACTTGGAACAGCAAAAGCAGGCATAATGGTTTTAAACAACAAATGGAACACAGAGATTCAAAGAGGGATGATCAAAGTAAGCCACAGGCATGTTGATGCTGTAAAGGCAGCATTGACTTTTGCTGATAAAATTGACGGCAATGAAGTAATTTTCAGGAGCTTGGGCGTTTCTGGGATATTGAGAAAGGCTGAAAACAGGTTTTTGAAAGCAGCAGCGTAGATTTTTGGAAAAATCATAAAACAATAGGAGGAATAAAAAATGCAACAACCAATGCCGCATCAATTGATGGGTTATGACAGGGCTATAACAATGTTTAGTCCTGACGGTAGATTATTACAAGTAGAATATGCAAAAAAAACAGTAAGGCAAGGCTCAACAGCAATAGGCTTGGTTTGCTCAGATGGAGTTTTGCTTGTAGCTGACAAGAGAATTGTAGATAGCTTAGTTGTGCCAGAATCTGTTGAAAAGATATGGCAAATAGACGAGCATATTGGAGCATCAGCATCTGGCATTTTAAGTGATGCTCGAGTTTTAATTGATAGAGCCCAAATAAGAGCACAGCAAAACAGAGTAACTTATGATTCGGAAATTGACACATTGACAATTGTGAAAGATATTTGCGACTTAAAGCAGATATGCACCCAAAGTGGTGGTTTAAGGCCATTTGGTGTTTCTATTTTAGTTGCTGGCATTGATGATCATATGCCAAGACTTTTTGAAACAGATCCAATTGGAATATATTTCCAATATAAGGCAACTGCAATTGGTGAAGGTGAGATAGAAGTTGAGGAAATATTGCATAATGAGTATAAACCAGAATTAACAACTGAGGATGGTTTAAAATTATCTTTAAAAGCTTTAAAAAAAGTTTTAGGAGAAAACTTCAAAGTTGAAAGGATTGATGCTGCATATATTAACTCAACAGAGAAAAAATTCAGAAGAGTGACAAAACAAAAAATAGAGAAATTGTCATCAGAACTTAAAGACGAAAAAAAGCCTATTAAGAAGTAATGTGAGATGATGGTCACAGTTGATCAAGCAATAATCGCAAGACTCAAAACTCATGGACAAGAATTTGAGATTCTTGTTGATTGCAACAATGCGCTTGCATTAAAAGAAGGCAAAAATATTGACATGAGAGATATTCTTGCAGCTATGCGCATCTTTTCTGATGCAAAAAAGGGCTTAGGAGCTTCTGAAAATTTAATGAAGCAAATCTTTGGAACAAATGATGTTGAAGAAGTTGCAAAACAAATTATACAAAAAGGTGAGATACAACTGACTCAAGAATATAGAGATAGATTGAGGGAAGAAAAAAGAAAGCAAATTATCAATATAATACACAGGAATGGTGTTGATCCAAAAACACATTTGCCACATCCTCCGCAAAGAATAGAAAATGCTTTTATTGAAGCAAAGTTTCATGTTGATGAATTTAAAACAGTGCAAGAACAAGTGCAAGAGGCTTTGAAAAAATTAAGGCCTATATTGCCTATAAAATTTGAGGTTAAGGAAATTGCAATTAAGATTCCACCTGAATATGCTCCTAAATGCTATTCAACTGTAAAAACATTTGGCACAATACTAAGGGAAGAATGGCAAAGTAATGGCTATTGGATTGCTGTTGTTGAGCTGGCTGGTGGAATGGAAAATGATTTTTACGATAGACTGAATAAAATATGCCATGGAAATGTTGAGAGCAAAGTGTTGAAAGTTAAGTGATTAGAATGTCAAAAATAATAGCTAAAGACAAAGACATATCAGTTCCAGGTGAAACTCTTGCAATAGGAATGGATGTTCTACCAGGACAAGGGACTTACAGGGAAGGGGAGAAGATAATTGCCAACAGACTAGGCTTAGTTACAATTGATGGAAGAACGATAAAGTTAATTCCTTTGTCAGGAAGATACATACCAAAAACAGGCGATACTATTATATGCAAAGTTATTGATGTCAGCTTTAATGGCTGGCGTCTTGATACAAACTCTGCTTATTCTGCTATGCTGCCTCTCAAAGATGCAACATCAGAGTTTATAGCGAGAGGTGCAGATTTGACAAGATACTATGGCTTAGGAGACTATGTTGTATGCAAGATTGTGAATGTTACAAGCCAAAAGCTTGTTGATGTCACAATGAAAGGGCCTGGACTAAGAAAATTGAAAGATGGAAGAGTAATTGAAGTTGACCCAAACAAGGTTCCACGTATCATAGGAAAGCAAGGCTCAATGGTTATCATGATTAAAGATGCTACAAAGTGCAATATAAGTGTCGGGCAAAATGGCTTAGTATGGATTGATGGCGAGCCAATTAATGAGTTGCTTGCAATACAAGCAATAAGGAAAATAGAGAAAGAAAGCCACTTAAGTGGATTGACTGATAAGATAAAGGAATATTTGGAGAGGAACAACAAATAGGATATTAGTTGATTGTTGTTTTAAAAAAGCTAATGGCAGAAATAAAAAATGCGTCGAGTGGGTAACTGAAACAATAACAAACAATATAATATGCTTACATTAATAAAAATAGTCGAATGCGAGTGAGCTTGGAGATGAGCGAGCGAGAGGCGAGCTCTCGCATGTATATGCGTGCGAGAACGCTTCGCACGCTCGCGTTCAACTCACACGAACTCGCTCACAACTCACTAAAAACTAATATTGAAAATTAAATAATTGACAAATAATAAAAATCAAAAATAAATAATCAATAAAATGACATATAAACAAAGAATTGATGGGAGAGGATTTGATGAAACAAGAGCAATAGAAGCAAAAGTTGGTGTTATAAAAAGGGCTGATGGCTCTGCAATGTTTAAGATAGGCAATACATGGGCTTATGCTGCAGTTTATGGACCAAGGAATCTGCATCCAAGGTTTTTGCAAGACCCACAAAGAGGCATTCTAAGATGCAACTACAATATGATGCCATTCTCAAGCTCTGGCGAAAGAGTAAGACCAGGTGGCTCAAGAAGATCAAAAGAAATATCGTTAGTGACAGAAAAAGCTTTGATTCCAGTTCTTGACTTGGAAGAGTATCCAAACTCTGTTGTTGATGTTTTTATTGAATTGCCTCAAACAGAAGCAGGCTCAAGATGTGCAGGTATATGTGCAGCTTCAATGGCTTTGGCAGATGCAGGCTTGGAAATGAAAGATTTGGTAGCAGCAGTTTCTTTAGGCAAAGTTGATGATAAATTATTGATTGATTTGGACTACTTGGAAGAAAGCTATACTGAAGGACCTGTTGCTGATATCCCAATCGCAATGATGCCGAATTCTGGCAAAATAACTTTATTGCAAATGGACGGTGAAATAACAAAGCAAGAGCTGATGAAATTGCTAGAGATGAGCAAAAAACTATGTTTAGATATTTATGAAATCCAAAAAAAGGCTTTAAAGGAAAAATACCAAGAGGTTGAGGTATAATGCATAGGGAACTTAGAAGTCATATTATAAGCCTGCTAAATGCTGACACAAGGCTTGATGGGAGAAAATTAATTGAGTATAGAAAGCCAATTGAATTAGAATATGGTGTTGTAAAGACGGCAGAAGGTTCTGCAAGGGTGAAAATTGGCGAAACAGAGGTTTTTGTTGGTGTAAAGATGGAAGTAGGCGAGCCTTATCCAGATATACCAGACGAAGGCACAATTATTGTTGGAGCTGAGCTTTTGCCATTGTCAAATCCAGAGTTTGAGTTAGGCCCACCAGGAATACAAGCAATTGAGCTTGCAAGAGTTGTTGATAGGGGCATAAGAGAAAGCAAATGCCTTGATTTTAAGAAACTTTGTATTGAAGCTGGAAAAAAAGTATGGCTTCTCATAATTGATATATGTCCTATAAACGATGCGGGTAATCTGTTTGATGCTTCCTCACTTGCTGCGCTTGCTGCTTTAAAAGATGCAAAGTATCCTGCTTTTGATGGCGAGAAAGTTGATTACAAGTCAAAAACTGACAAAAGGCTTGAGTTGGAAAAAACACCAATTGCTGTTACTGTAATCAAAATCGGTGAAAAGTTTATTGTCGACCCTGACATTGAAGAGGAGAAGGCAATTGATGCAAGGCTAACTGTATCAACAATAGAAGACGGAACATTATGCGCTTTACAGAAAGGTGGCGATTACCCATTGACAATTGAAGATATTGAAAAGATGCTTGATATTGGTATTGAAAAGGGGAAAGAGCTGAGGAAGTGTTTGTGAAAAACTCTAAAAAATGGTCGAGTCTGATATAACAGCTAGTTTAAAACAAAGTTCTGACCCAAATATATTATTTGTTAGATCTAGTGTAGTGTATGGTATTATTAAAAATGCTTATAAAATGGAAGGAATTTTTTTTATCTATGAGGCAGAGTTCAAACGTATACTTGAAAAAATGGGTGAATTTTTACCTCAATCATCAACTACAGTACAGACATCAAAAGGTAATGTAATTTCATTGTACGATAGGATGGTTTCCGAATTTATAGAATTATCTAAAAAAGCTGATGAACGTTTACGAAAAACAACCAGAATGGACGCAATTGAAACTATCGTAAATTCTATCCAGTTTCTTTCTTAAATAATAAAATGCAACCTCTTGAACAAAAACTACAAAAATACCTTGAATTAACATCTAAAGCATTGGAAAAAGTAAAAATTATTGAAAAACACAAAAAAGAAGCAAATGACCTTCTTGATTTGTCGCAAAGATATTTTGATGATGCAAAATACTTTGAGAAAAAAGGAGATTTAGTTAATGCTTTTGGCGCAATTGTTTATGCGCATGCTTTTCTTGATATCGGCGCAAAGCTAGGATTTTTTGATGTTGGAAAAGATAGTACTTTATTTATGGTTGATTAATCCAAAAACGGATATAATATAAGCCAAATGACATTGCCAATGACTAAAAATAAACCTAGCGCAAATATAACAGATTCATTCTGCAAATATGGTACAAAAATTGAAGTAATGTAAGGAATATTAAAGTTGCTAAAATGTGAGATTACTGCAAGAGCAATCCCTAAATCAACTAAGCTATGTAGTAACGAGAAAACAATAAAGCCAAAGTGTGTTGTCAAGTCTCTTATTTCATTAAAAATGTCTAATAAAATAAAAAATAGATAAACAATAAAAGCAATTATATAAAGCATATTGTTCAATTTTAACGAGAAAAACCTTCCAGTCAATCCAATAAGCAATAATCCACAAATTATGCCAATTATTGTATCTTCAGCTGCAAATATAAATTTCATTAAATATTCTTTTTTATAATTTATTTATAAATATTGCTAAAAGATAGGAATTCTTTGGAGAAGTTAGCTAAAAAATATCTTTATTTCCTGCCAAAATAAAAGAATTTATCAATGCTTACATCTTCTGGCTTATAGTCACCATATCTTGGCTTTATAGGTTCTGCGTTCTTTTCTGCACCTCTTTTGAAGTCTTCCTTTCTTTCATCTTCAGGCCTGCAGTCAACAATCTCAATTTCCCTTTTTGGCATGATGCTTTGTTTTTGAGGTTGCTGTGTAAGGGTTCTTTGAACTTCATGTGCCTGTGGCTGAAATTGAAGCCTTGAAATTTGGCTTTTTAATGAGCCAATCTCACTAGTTAAAGTAGCTATATGTTCTTTCAACGCATTTATTTCTTGCTGCAACTTCTTTGTTGCCATCTCTACCATAAGCTCAAATCTTTTCTGAGTGAAAGCATCAATCTGTTGCTCCATTTTTATCAACTATGTTTTGTTTATATTTTAATTAATTTTCAATCTGTGGCTTCGCCACATAATCTTGTGCTCGGCTTTCGTTTTCTGCCAGTCGAATGCGAGTGAACTCATTTCACTCGCTCACAACTCACTCTCAAGCCTCGCCTATATATTCATTAAACAACTGCAAACGGGTTACCTTCAACACAATGCTGCTAAAGGTCGTTCTCGGGTTTTGATTTAAATTTTTATTGTATTTTTCAATGTTTGAATTTTATTGTTTTATTATTCTTACCTCTAAATCATTTAAAGCTAAAAATTAAAAAACTTAAAAAGTTGAAAGCTTGTTGCCAAAATTCTCTCTTATGAACTGCACCATCATGTCGTTACCAGCTTGTTGATATGCCTTCAGTGCAGTTGCAAGCAAACCTTCTCTTAAGC
>CAZSIU010000046.1:0-6405 GCA_964607225.1 uncultured Methanosarcinales archaeon
GAGGCACTTTAACATATTCTGCATAACAGCCATTAACTGTAATTCCAATTCTTTTTGCATTTTTACATAAATTGTCATTTCCAGCTAAGCAAAATTCACACTGCCTGCATGGAATACTTGGCATCACAACAACCTTATCATTAATTTTGGAATTTTTTATATTTTTTCCAATTTCAACAATATCACCAGCTCCTTCACAACCCAAGATAATTGGATAATTAATTGGAAAATGCCCCATTCTCACCCAAACATCAAGATGATTTACTGATGCTGCTTTCACTTTAACAAGAACTTCGTCATCACTTATTTTTGGAGTCTCAAATTCTTCAAGTTTTAACTGCTCTGCATCTCCTTTGTTGTGTAAAACAATTGCTTTCATTTTTTCTTTGTTATATCCTTAATTTTTGACTAAAATTTCAATCCGTCGCTTCGCGACAAATTCTTGTGCTCGGCAAAATTTTTTCTGCCAATAAATTTTGCCTCACCTATTTATTCAATAACCATCAAAAGCGGTTTACTTTATTCACTTATGGAGTCAAAAAGTCGCTCTCGTTTTTTGTTGGTTTCATTGAAATTTTTTAATTAATTTTAATTGTCGATTTTAATATTTTTACAAAATCTCCTCCTCAATATATTTCTTCATTGATTCAAAAATATGCATTGCAGGTGCAGGGTCTTCCATTGCTCTTATATTGCCAACAAATTTATTTTTTAATTCTACACTATCAGGCAATTGCCTTATGAAAGAGGATCTCTCTGGATGAGGCATAATAGCCATTACATTTCCTTTTTTGTTGCATATTGCAGCAATGTTATAAATTGCTCCATTAGGGTTTATTGGAAAGCTTTCTTCTATTTTGCCTTCTTTTGTTGAATACCTAAAAATTATTTGCTTGTTTTTTATTAATTGATTAACTAAATCATGATCCTTTGTTATGAATCTCCCTTCACCATGTGCTATAGGCATTGGGACTACTTCATCTTTTTCTGTAAATCTAGTGAAAGCGCATCGATTTTTCTCTTGTTCATTTCTTACATTAATCCATGTTGTATAGTACCCACTTACAAAAGGGTTTTTATTTGGTGCCAAAGCCATCTCAACCTTGTTCTTTAAGCCAGGTACCATGCCACACTCCACTAATGCTTGTGCACCATTGCAAATTCCTAAAACTGGCTTTCCATTTTCAGCTTCTTTTCTTATAATATCAAAAATAGGATCTTTTGCAATTATAACTCCAGCTCTTATCCTGTCCTCATAACCCCATCCACCTGGAATAACAAATCCATCATATTTCTCAATATCTCTTCTTTGATTCCATCTTACAATCTTGCCATCGATTCCAGAAGCTAGAACTGCCTTTAGAGACTCCTCTTCGCAATTGTTGCCAGGGAAGTAAATGACTGCAATGTTTGGTTTTCTCATTTTTGATTGATTTATTTTAGTGATTTATTTTTATTATTCCAACGCCTCCACAAATCCTTTTGTCCAAGCTTCTTTTAATTTTGAAATTGGCAAATCAACGATTTTTTTATTGTTTTTAGTGATAATCAAACTTTTTTCTTTTGTTGTTTTCCCAAATTTTATCAAATGCAATTTGTAAAATCTGAATAAATCATTTAATCTTTGGATATTTTTATCTTCAATTTCAAAGACAAAGCCAGATGTCTCTGAAAACAATACTTTATCAGTTCTTAAATTTGTGAAATCCAAGCTTATTTCTGCGCCAATTTCATCATATGCATCTCCTCCTAAAATCATTTCTGCTATTGTTGTTGCCAAGCCGCCATCAGAGATATCATGGCATGAAAGCAATAATCCAGCATCAATTGCATCAATAACAGCATAAATCATGTTTCTTTCCTTTTCAAAATCGATTATAGGGACTATTGCTCCAACTTCATTATTAATTTCATAATAAACTGAGCCACCAAGCTCGTCTTTTCTGTCACCAACTAAAAATAAAGTTGTATTTTCTTTCTTAATCTTCATTGTTATTGCTTTGCTGTAATCCTTCAAAACACCAATGCATGCAATTATTGGAGATGGGTCAATTGCTTTGCCGGAAGCAGATTCATTGTAAAAACTTACATTTCCAGAAATAACAGGCACAGGATAAGTTGTTCCTTTTAGATATAAATGCTTTGCAGCATCTGCAATTCCTCTTACTCCTTCATAAAAATCATAAAAAGCTTCTGGCTTTTCTGGGTTGCCATAGTTCAAGCAATCAGTTAAAGCGCTTGGAATTGCTCCAACTGCAGCAACATTTCGCATGCTTTCTGCAACAGCATTTACAGCACCCCAATAAGGATCAATTCTGCAATACCTCGGATTACAATCTGTCTTTAAAGCAACTCCAAAAGTAGCATTATCAACAGCTTTTATCACACCAGCATCTGCATAACCAGATTCAATCAGTGCATTGCCCATAACAGAAGTATCGTAATGCTTGTAAGCTTTTGCTTTGCTTGCGACATTTGGATGTTTTAAAATTGATAGCAGAATCTTGTTGTAATCTCTTGGTTCCCTTAAGTTAGGTTCTTTGAAATTTCTTTTTGGAGCTTTTTTCTGTCTGTCATATTTTATGCCAGAAGTAACAGCTTTTATCGGCACACTACATACAATTTTTCCATTATGCCTTAAAATATAGTCTTGCTGCTTTGTTACTTTGCCTATTACAAAAGCTCCTGCTCCTAAGCTTATGCTTGGCAAATCAAAATCTTCATTATAAATTTTTAGCAACGTTTTTGTAAATTCAGGCGGACAAATCCATGTGAATCTTTCTTGGGTTTCTGAGCATGCTATCATATAGTGTGGCAGATTTTTCATTGAAACGTTTACTTTGTTCAATTCAATATCAGCTCCAAAGTTTGCATCTGAGCAAAGCTCTGATGTGCTGCACATTATGCCACCTGCTCCCATGTCCTTAAAGCCAAGCTGCACACCTTTTTTTCTTGCTTCTTCAAAAACTGCATAAGAAGCTCTAATTATTACGTTCTTCAAAAAAGGATCTGGCACTTGAACTGCTCCTCTGTTGCTTTCCCTGTCTTTCTCATCTAAAATCAATGAAGCAAAAGCAGCTCCTCCAAAACCAGAATTATCGGTTGCTTTCCCAACAATTATAATGTCATAGCCTTCTGCATTTTTTGGAGCATAGCTATGTATTATGTCTTTTTCTTTTACTATGCCTAAACAAACTACATTAACTAGACAATTTTCATCAAAAGAATCATTAAAATAAACATCACCACAAATATTTGGAATTCCAACAGCATCACCATAGCCTGCAATTCCATTTATGACTTCATTTGCTATATATTTTACTTTGTTTTTGTTTTTTCCATTCGGATTGCCAAATCTTAAAGGGTCTGCTGTTGCAATTACTTTAGCTCCCATGCAAAGCACATCCCTTATAATTCCGCCAATTCCAGTTGCAGCTCCTTCATAAGGCACAACTTGGCTTGGATGGTTATGGCTTTCATGGCTAACAACAATGCCGTATCGTTCTCCATTGATGTAACCAAGCTCTACAATTCCAGAGTCTTCAACAGGACCAAGAATAACATTTGGCGCTTGGGTTGGAAGCAATGCTTTCAACACGTTTCTGCTGCTTTTATAGCTAGTATGCTCGCTCCATTGTGTATTAAAAATATACAATTCTGTTATTGTAGGATTTCTTCCAATAATCTCAACTATTTTTCTTGCCTCAAAAATACTCAAAGAAATAGCATTTTTTCTTAGAAAATCTTGCAATGCTTTGTCAGACATAACTTTAATGTCGATTAAATCAACATCTACAACCCCCATTTTACCACAATAATTTGAATAGTTAAGTGATTTAAATAGGTTGTGGTGAATGACTTAGTTATTTCTTAGTAGTTAAAAATGCAAATATTTAAAAAGTTATTTTTAATACTATATCTTATATGAAAAAAACTGATTATGATGCTCATGGAAGGGTAATTGCACATCAGCTACCTCTTGCTTTTAAGGATTTGCCTATAATTGGAGGTACTACAATTTTAAGAAGTGAACATCAGCCATCAGATATAAAAAGTGGAGCGATATTTTATCTTGCAGATCATTTTATAATAGATAGAAATGGGAGGTGTATGCCTAGATATTTTCCATCTAGTTACAAAGAATATGAAAATATATTCGAAGCCGCTAGAGAAGTGTATCCGAAAGAAATGTTACCTTCTGATTCAAAATTATATGCGATAGTTAATGGAGAAGTATTTGAAGGAAAAACAAAAAAAGTGAAACCTTTTGAAGCTTTAGAAGATTTTGTGGACTATGTACAAACTACAGAGAAGAAGGAAGGCACCACAGTTGTAAGTTTTAGCAAAAGGGATTTTGACGCACTAGCACATATAATAGAAATACTAGGTGGAAAATGGGGAATTAGTGGTAAATTTTATAATGATATGCTATATAGAGTACATATATATGGCTCCGCTCCACCTTTGCCTGCACCTACAAGAAAATAAAACTAAACAACCTTCCCAACCAAATAAATAGAGCCTGTCACAATGACCAAATCTTTTTTATCAGCAATTTTCTTTGCATAATTTAATGCTTTTCTTGGATTTTCTATTGTTTTTGTTTTGATTAGTTTATTTTTATTTATTGCCCGAGAAATTTTTTTAAAATTTCTGGGCACAGAAAATCTCTGATTTTCTAGTGTATTGAAAATTTTTAATAATTTTTGAGGTTTTGTTGCTTTTTCATGTTTTGATTTTGTAAAAATTATTGTTGAAACTGATGATTTTATTGTTTTTAATATTAATGGAATATTTTTATCACTTTGTATCCCAAAAATAAAAATAAAATTTTGAATATTCCTTTGTTTTTTAATTAACATTAACTCTTTTTTCAAAATCTCAAATCCTGAAGGATTGTGAGCGCAATCTACTAAAACATTTTTAGAAATGAATTGCAATCTTCCATACCATTTTGTTTTTTTAATTCCATTAATTATCTGATTTTGATTAATTTTTATTGAATGAGATTTTTGTAAAATGTCTATTGTCGTTAATGCAATATTTTTATTTTCTTGTTGGAAATTTCCAGTTAAATAATTGAATTTAATATCCTTATATTTCTTTATTAAATATAAAGGTGCATTTCTTTTTTTTGCAATTTTTTTAATAATTTCTAATGCTTTGCCTTTAGCTCCTGTAACAGCAGGCACACTATTTTTTATTATACCGGCTTTTTCAAATGCAATCTTTCCAATAGTTTTACCCAATAATTCAGTATGTTCAAACTCAACGTTTGTAATAACAGAAACTAATGGAACGACAACATTTGTTGCATCTAATCTTCCTCCTAACCCAACTTCCAAAACAACAAAATCAACATTTTTCTCTTTAAAATACAAAAAAGCCATTGCAGTTGTCATCTCAAAAAAACTTTGGTTTGTTACATGTGGCTTAACTCTCAAAAAATACTCAACAATTTCTTTGTTAGTTATGAAGTAATCATTAACTCTGATTCTTTCATTGAATCTTTTTAAATGCGGGCTTGTATATAAACCAACTCTGTAACCAGCTTCTTTTAGGATATAAAACAGCATTGCGCAAACACTGCCTTTTCCATTAGTTCCGGCAACATGGATGCATTTTAGCTGCTTTTCTGGATTGCTAATTTTATCAAGTAGTTTATACACTCTTTCAGTCCCAAGCTTTATTTTGGGACTTTCTAGGCTGTAGAGATAATTTAAGATTTTTTTATAGTTCATAATCACAAGCAATTTTTAATGGTTAATAAATCTTATCAAGTCTTATCAAACATAAAATATAAAAACTTAACAGTAAAATAAATATAAAATGCCATTCGTAAAAAGAGTATATAAAAAGTTCAACAATAAAAGCTATGGCTCTTTCATTCTAGGCACTGACATTGGTGGAACAAACACAAATTTAGGCATATTTGGTATTAAAAATAATTTGTCTACTCTCTTAATTTTATTCAATTTTAGAACTAAGACACTGAAAAATTTGCACTCTGCTGTTGATGAAGCGTTAAATCAAATTCAAATAAACTATAAAATAAAAATAACAAAGGCTTGTTTTGCTGTTGCTGGTGTATTATCGCCAAAAAAGGATTATGTAACAACTCAAAATCTTCCATGGGATATAAGCAAAAAAGAATTGCTTGGAAAAACACAATTAAAAAAAATTCTTTTTATCAATGATTTTGAGGCAATTGGCTATGGCATTAATATGCTAGCAAAAAGTGATATTCTTACAATTAAAAAAGCCAAAAAGATTCCAAAAGCGCCTATTGTTGTAATAGGGGCTGGAACAGGTTTAGGAAAAACAATATTAATTTACAATGAAAATTATAGATCGTACATTCCATTGCCATCAGAAGCTGGACATAGTGATTTTTCTGCTCAAAAT
>CAZSIU010000047.1:0-6296 GCA_964607225.1 uncultured Methanosarcinales archaeon
TGTAGGGCCAGGCAAAATACTAAATATTGATTTGTCAAAAGAAGTGCCTTTAGGTATTTACGATATTAAAATACCATTTAAAGAAGGGCTTGAGCCGATTAAGGAAAAGCTAGAAGAAGTAATTCAAGGCATTTCAGACTCTACTCAAGAGAGTATTGGCGGTATATTACAAGAGCAAGAGGATGTTTTGGCTGAGAATGTTGAAATACATGACAACAGGCCTGTGTACAAAAGGGTTGCAAGTGGTTTTGCCTCGATAAGCGGCGCTTTAGTTGGAGCAGATGGAGTGCTTGCAAAGAACCCATTAATTGCGCCGATAATTTTGGTTGTTATAGTATTATTGGTAATATTCCGCTATGGCAGAAAGCCAATAATGAAATTAATTAGAGGCAAAAAAGACGATGAAGATAAAAAGGAATAGAAATTTTTTGACTTAAATATTAATTTTTTAACATTTTAATCCGTTGCTTCGCAACACATTTTACTGCTCGGCTCCTCATTTTCTGCCAGCGGCATGCGAGTGAGCTTCGTTCTAAGCGAACTCGCTCACAACTCACTTCGGAGCCTCGCCTAGGCATTCATTTAAACCATCACAAGCGGATTACTTTTTTCGCTTTTAGAATTCAAAAAGTCGCTCTCGTTTTTGTTGATTGAATTTTTATTATTTTTATTGAGATTGTATCTGTTATTGAATTATTAGAATTAAGCAATTCTTCTTTTTCTCTCTTCTTCCATAATATTAGCTTCTCCAAAGGTTTCATCAATTAAGTCTTGTGCTGTTTTCAATAATCCAACGTTACCTTCTCTTGAGCAATAAGGACACCTAGCTGGAATTTTCACTTTTCTGAATTTGTAACCGCAATTTCTGCACTCTAAATCAATCATAACTCTACCTTATAGTAATAAGTATATAAATTTGTCGGATTAATTCCCTCTTCTAGAATGAGCTCTTAAGCTAGGCCTTACTTTTTCAGCTCCTTTGCCTTTATGCAATAAACCTCTTGCTCTTTTTCCAGCGCTTGTTAAGCCTCTTTCAGAGCGTCCTTTATGCCTTATAATCCAGTTTATATGAGCATCAGCCAAAATTGAAGGATTTGCTCTGTCAATAAGAACAACCTCATACCAATAATGTAAGCCGTCTTTTCCAACATAATAACTGTTTAGAACTTCGCAATTAGGATATTTTTTTGCAGCCCTGTTTTCCGCAACTGCTTGATAGTTCATAGTCAAGTCTTTCCTTCTACCCATTGCTTTAGGCCTTCTAGGATGTCTTATTTGAGGGCGTTGCCTGCCACCTCTTGTTACTCTTTGCCTTACTATAACAAATCCAGGCTTTGCTTTATAACCCAAAGAACGAGCTCTATCCAGTCTTGTTGGCCTTTCAGTCCTTAAAGTCGCTGGCTCATTTCGCCACTTGATAAGTCTCTGCTGCCAAAAAGCAAGCTCTTTTGGCTTTTTCCAAGCCTCTCTAATATACTGGTACATTCCCATTTTAAGCTTCCATTATTTTTAATTTTCGCTAATATTCTGGTAAGCAACTACCAACATCTCTTAGCTGAAATTTGGAATTTTATTTAATTTATAAATGTATTGTGAAGAGCATTTTTAAAAATGCAGGGGCTTTCCTTCAATAAAATGCTAACTTATGTATCACCTTATAACATAGAAAAGATTTGTAGAAGTCTTGAAGAAGCTAGAAGATTTTATTTAGAAGCTGCTAAAAGAGAGGCTAGAAATTCTAAACAACGTGATAGGCTATTAAGTCTTGCTAGAATCACAAATATTTTAAAATACTATGTCAAGGTCCAACAACCTCAAGTTATAGTAAAGGGCCTAAGAACGATTGTACCTATTAACGCTTCATTAGAAGAAATTGCAGCAGAAGCAAAAGTTCCAAAAACAACTATTAAAAATTATATTTTTGGTATTGGTATTAAAACTAAATATACTTATCAATTTCAAAATAGCTAAGGCTGTAATCCAAATATTTTTATATGATTATTGATTAGTTTAGTTCTAAAATGCCAATTGACAATTCCAACATGCTAAAAGTAATTGAGGATTTTCCTCAGCAATGCAAAACAGCTTTAGAGCTGCCAAAAGGCATGTCTGTTTCTGGCAAAATTGACAAGATTTTTGTTTGCGGAATGGGTGGCTCTGCAGTAAGTGGAGATTTATTGAAAATTTATATGCACAATTCAAAAATTCCAGTTTTTGTTGTTAGAGATTATAAAGTGCCAAACTTTGTTGATGAAAATTGCCTTGTTTTTGCTGTTTCTTACTCTGGCAATACAGAAGAGACAATTTCAGCTTATGAAGACGCTTTAAAGAAAAAAGCAAAGATTATTGTAGTTACAACTGGCGGACAGCTTGGAGCAATGGCAAAAAAAGTCATTAAAATTCCAGCAGGGTTGCAGCCAAGAGCTGCTTTAGGCTACTTGTTCTTTCCGGTTTTAGGAGTTCTAAACAATTCTGGCTTAGTTGATGTGAAAGGAAAAGAGATTGAGGAGATGTTTGATATAATATCAAAAACAGACGAGTTTAAAGCATTTGGAGAGAGAATTGCAAAGAAAATAGGGCAAAGAACTCCTTTAATTTATGCTTCTGAACTGTTTGGAGCAGTTGCTTACAGATGGAAAACTCAGTTTAATGAAAACAGCAAAGTTGCTGCATTTCATCATGTATTCTCAGAGATGAACCATAATGAGATTGCTGGTTATCAGAATGTAAATAAGAGTGATTTTATTGCTATATTTATTAGAGATAAACAAGATAATGAAAGAATAAAGCTGAGAATGGATGTGACAAAAGAAATCATCTCAACAAGGGTTGATGTTGAGGAAGTATTTACAAGAGGGGAGCATCTGCTTTCAAGAATATTTTCAGGCATTTACTATGGAGATTTTGCATCTTATTATCTTGCCTTAGCCAATAGAATTGATCCTACTCCTGTTACTGTTATAGAGAATTTGAAGAAGAAGTTGAAGTAGGAGTGTTATTTAACGAACTCAACATTAGACAATTTTCTAAAGCCATCGTCACCTGTAAGGAAAAGTACATTATACTTTTGTGCAATAATGTAGCCAAGAGCATCAACATATGATAGATTTAATTTCTTATTTCGCAATCTAAATACTGCAGCTTCTTTAACAGTCTCTGGCTCTATTTCAACGCAGTAGGGCAAGAATTTATCAAAAAACTTTTCAGCTTCTTTATAAAAGTCTTCTTGGATTAAAGTATAGTATAATTCATAAAGATTCGTAATCGTTGTGATAATTTTGACTTCAGATTCATACTTTCTGTAGCTCTCTTGACCTAATGAAATTGCAAAAAGAGCGTATGTATCATAAAAGAAAGTCTTAGTCCCATCCTCTTCTTGCTTCATTTTTTAGTTGTTGTGCTGTTTTTTTTAATTTGCCCTTTAAAATACCAAATACATCAGAAAGATTTGCTTCTTTTTCAATTTTTAAATTCACATTGTCTTCAACGCGAATTTTTTCTCGCTCTGCAATCTCCTTTGGTATTATAACTGCCAAAGAATCTCCCCATTTCCTTACTTTAACATTTACCTCTACCATATATCATGAGATATATCATGATATATTTAAAGGTTTTGGTTTTAGGTTAAGTAGTATAACCACAAAAAGAAGGAGCAGATAAACATATTAAAGGATCTCTTGATTTCCAACTCCCATACGTTCCTCTTGTCCCTAATTATGAACGTAAAGCAACAGAATTACTAAGAAAAATCAGTTAAAATAACAGTTCATTTCACAAACTCAACATTGTCCATATTCCTGAATTTTTCATCGCCAGTTAGGAATTTTACTCTGTTCTCTTTTGCAATCATATAACCTAAACAGTCTATGTAGCTTAGTTTGTCTTTTCTTTGAACCAGTTTGAATTTTACAGCTTCAATTAGCGCATTGATGCTAGGTTCAATGTTATATTTTATGTACTCATTAAATAGGGATTGAATTCTATTTTCTTTTTTTATTCTAAGCAAGAAATAAGCATATTCCATAAGATTCAGTTTGTTTAGCATAATATTTACGCTTTCACTATACTTAGAGTAGTTTGGGTTGCCTCTTGCTATCTCAACCAAAGCGTACGTATCAAAATAAAAAACCTCAGTCAATATCTTCACCCTCATCAATGATATCCATTATCTTTTGAGCAGGAATTTTTATATCCTTTAGCGTACCCCACAGAGAATTAAGGTTGTCTTTTCTGTTTACTCTTATCTCTAAAGTATCATCTGGCTTGATTTTCTCTTTACTAACTATTTTTTTAGGTATTATAACCCCTATGCTCCCTCCAATTTTTTTTGCTTTGACTATTGCTTCCATTTTGTTTAATTCTAAAAGTTATATCTTTTAAGTATAATTTATAATATATAACTTATATTTAAATCTTTCTATTTCAGGTTGGCTAAATTAACTTACAACAACTTTTATATAATTTTACGCATTAACTGCTTTTATGTTCCTTAAATCCATTAAACTCCACAATATAAGAAGCTATGAAAATCAAGAAATAAATCTGCCAATTGGCTCTCTTCTTTTAGCTGGTGATATTGGCTCTGGAAAATCAAGTATATTGCTTGCTATTGAATTTGCTATTTTTGGAGCAAAGAAAGGAGAGCTGCCAGCATATACTTTGCTTAGGCATGGCAAAAGAGAAGGCAGCGTTGAATTAAGGATGGGCATTGATGGCAAAGATGTAATAATTAAAAGAACTTTAAAAAGAAGCAATGAGGATATTAAGCAAGAATCTGGCTATATAATCATAAATGGAGTAAAAAAAGAAGGAGTAACAGAAGAGTTAAGAGCAATTATGCTTGAGCTGCTTGGTTATCCAAAAGATTTGGTAAAAAAGGGCAAAGACTTGATTTATCGCTATACTGTTTATACTCCGCAAGAAGAGATGAAGCAGATTCTTTATGAAAATAAAGAAACAAGGCTTGAAACTTTGAGAAAAGTCTTCAATATAGACAAATACAAAAAGGTTAGAGATAATTCCAAGATTATTATTACAGCGTTAAGGGAAAAGAAAAAACATTTAGAGGGCTTTATTCTTGATTTAGAGTATAAAAAGAAAGACTTAGAGGAAAAAAAGAATGAAATTGTGGAGATTGACAAAAGAATAAATGAGATAATTCCAAAAATTGAAGAGGTAAAAGGAATTATTAATGAAAAAAAGAAATCAATTGAAACTATAGAAAATGAAATTAAGGAATTAAACAATCTAAGAAAGGAATTAAGCATTACTGAAACAAAATTAAATCACTATATTGAACAAAATACCAAACTAAATAATGAGGTAGAAAAACTTAATAGACAGATTGAAGAGCTTAATAAAGAGCTTGAAAACAAGAAGCTGGATGACTTTGAAAATATATTAAAAAAAATTGACGGAAAAGAAAATGAAATAAATGAAGCTGATATAAAATATAAAGATGCAATAAAAAAGATAAAAGGATTTGAAGCAAAAATTGAGCAATGCAAAGAAACAATAGGCAAAATACAAAATTTGGAAATATGCCCTGTGTGCGAGCAGAAAGTTGATGAAAACCACAAGCACAATATAAATTTGCGAGAGAATAAAAAGCATGAGGAATTAGTCGAGCAGATAAAAAATTATCAGGAAGAAGAGGAAAAACTTGAAAAAATAAGGATTCAGCTTAAGAAAGAGCTCGATTCTCTGGTGAAAGAGCAAAATCACTATAATATTTTAAAAATAAAATTTGAAAATTTAAATGAGAAAATTGAGGAAAAAGAAGAAAAATCAAACTTAAAAGAAAAAATAAAAAAAGAAATAGGTTTGCTCAATACTAAAAAAATTGGATTGGGTTCTCAAATGGAAAAATATTCTGAAATTGAAGGAAAATATAAAATAATAAGGAAGGAAATTGATGAATTATTGCCCCAGGAAAGATTTTTAGAGTTAGAAAAAAGAAAATATGAAACAGAAGAAGAGTCAATTAAAAGATTTATTTTAAATTTAGAGAGAGAAATAAATGAAAAGATAAAAGCAAAGGAAAAATTAGCTTATATATCTCAACTAAGCAATTGGATTGACGAATTCTTTGTAAATTTAATGTCAACTATGGAAAAGCATGTTATGGTTAATATCCACTCTCAATTTAATGAGCTGTTTAAAAATTGGTTTGATATATTGCTTGAGGACGAAGCAATAAGTATAAGAGTTGATGAGGAATTCACTCCAATTATTGAGCAGGATGGCTATGAAACTTATATTGAGAATTTAAGCGGAGGGGAAAAAACAGCAGTTGC
>CAZSIU010000048.1:0-6193 GCA_964607225.1 uncultured Methanosarcinales archaeon
GCATTTCAAGTTGGCTTTTTGTTATTAAATAAATGATATTGTTCCTCCAATTTCTAATGTCCTTTAATTTTTCCAGTTTATCTAATACCTCTTCTTTTGTGAAATACTTTTCTTTTAGTAAAAGAATAAGAAAAACAGGGCTAAAATACACTTCAATTTTATGTCTGGTATGATGGACTAGTTTTGTTTCATCTGTAACTAGCGGTAATTTCTTTTTTAATGATAAATTGTAAAGTTCGTTATCAGTTGGTTCGACATGTTTTATTGATTCTTTTATTTCGCAAGATTCTATTGTAAGTCTATTCTTCAGTTTGAGAACATTTTTTGCAATTTTGCCGTATTTATCATCATACTTTGCAAATTCCTCTAATTCCTTAATAACAGAATTTGTAGTAGTAATTGAGAATAGATTTAACACTTGTTCCAGAATATTGATACTTTCTAAGCTAATAAATGCCGAAGTATCAAGAATGTAGTTTTCTGAGCTTTTTGCCATATTCTAAGCCATGTTTGACGCTTTTTTCAGCAATAACTTTGATAGATTCCATTTCATCGGCTATGTCTTTTCCAACCAATTTTTCTATTTTTTCCTTGCTAATCATCCCTTTGGCATACAAAGTGCTTAACTCCATCAAAAGCTTGTTTTTCTCCTCGTGCACTTCTTCGGCCAGCTTTGTCTTTACCCATTCTGACTTGTTCACTTTCAACAGCTTTGAAATTATATCCAAGTCCTGCACTAATTCCTTTGGCATTCTTATATTGAATTGTTCAGTTTCCATACTAATCACCTGTATAGTATATGATAGCAATTGATATATAAAGGTTGCGGTTTTTGTCTCTATTATTATAGTAAAATATTTAAATTCTATATTGAAAATAATAGTTTGGGTGGTTTTTAGTGAGAATTCCAAAAATTACATTTCTTATATTACTTCTATTAGTATGGTTTATTCTGATTGGTGCCATTATTCCTTTAAGATTCTCGTGGGAACCTACACCATCAGAATATTCTGTATTTAAAGGAGGTTCTGTAGATATCGACTATACGATAACAAATCAAGAAGATTTTCAAATTACCTGTAGTATTACTTCGGCAAGTGGAACAATACCATTAAGAACAATAAATCCCAAAGGAACATTAGTTGGAAGTTTTAGATATACAGCACCAAATAAGATAAAAAACTTACAAAATCCTTATAATTATGATGTTACCGTATATTGCAGTGGTACCTATTCTTATCGCTGTGGATTTTTACTTTTAGATACTTGTTATGAAAATAGGGATTTTACATTTCCTAAAATGGTAAAAATTAATTTTAGATTGAGTGACCAAGATCAAAGAAATTTAAATATTCTTGAAGAGTATAGAAGGAATATTGCTGATAAGGTAACCGATGTAGATAAGAAAAATCAAAAAATAAATGAGTTAATAACTAAAACTCCTAACCCAATTTTACCTAAAAATACTAAGGAAGATAATTCTGAAAATCAAAAACGTATTAACTCGATTAGTAACAGATTTTCAAATATTGTCAAGGCACTTGAAGAAGAAGACTATGGAATTGGCTCTATAATTAGTTTATCATCTGATTTAAATGAACTTTCTAATGCGGATAACAAAATAAAAGATTTGACAAATGCAATAAATGCAAATCAGGAAAGATACAATAAAATTGTTACAAATTTAAATACAATTTTAACAGAGGTTAGTGGAAAAAGTGCCAAATTAACTTACAAATTTAATAGTGAATTACTTAATAAACTTGATGAAATAGGAAAAGTAACTCATTCAAAACTTACTAATTATCAATTTACTGATTTGGATGATGCTGATATCGTATTACAAACTTATTCTAAAGAAAAGGATGAATTGTTATCCAAAATGGAAAAAAATTTAAATGATTATTCAAATAGCGGTTTATCTATAATCTTAAAACAAATAGATGTTATCTGTAGTAAATTTAATTTATGTAGCACCAAAAATAAAGTAAAATCTTTAAATTTAGAAACTACTAAAAATTTTTATGACTTATGTAACTCTTATGACGAGTTATCAAATGAAATTAAACTTTTTAATGATAACGAAACTAAACGATATAAAACTAAGTTAGCTGATTTAAATAAGAAAAATCAAGAAATTAAAAATAAAAATGAGGTTATACAAAGTGATATTGACAGAATAAAGAAAATTAATGATTTAAAGGAAAATTTAAATGTAAAATTAATAACTATTGAAAAGGATTTGGTATTCTATGTTAAGAAAGCAAATTCATACGGTAAAACAGTTAATTTATCATCTTATTCTAAAGTAGTCATTGCATTCAATAATTTAACTCTTAATGAAAAGTATAATAAAACGAGCGAACTGGGAGATGTTGCTAATCAAATTAAAAATAAAGTTGGAGAATTAACCAGTCAAGAGAAGGGGTTTATTTCGTTCTTTAAAAAGATATATTATACTATGTTTGGTGTTAAACAAGAATTGGATAAGTTAAAATTAGAACAAAAAGAAGAACCTCCAAATCTAATACCAGAGATACCAAATACTATAAATGCTGCTCAAAATGTGGTTTTGGAAACTGAAACTATTGATTTTATCATCAATATATGTAAGATTTCTGATAAAAAACTAACAGACTTGAAAGCTAAACCTTTAGATATAAAAATTTCAGAGAAAGCATCCACAATTAAAACAGATGTAAAAGAAGCAGAAAAAACTTGTTTTGATGAAAATAATCAGCGAACAACTCAATGTTGTGATGGGGATGAATATAAAAATAGGGCAGATTTATACCCTGTTGTGTTTGTTCATGGTCATTCTTTTGAATTAAGTAGAGGAGATATACAAAGTTCATTAAATACTTTTAATTTTATGTCAAAATATTTCTCAAATAATGGGTATGTTGAAAAAAGCTTATTATATCCTGAATCTACAGACCAATTAGTTAAAGGCTCTTGGGCATATTGCAATAAGCCTGTAGTAGTTAGATTGACATATTACGATGGATTAGTTTCTGGAACGACTCATAATTATAAAAACAGTATAGCTGAATACTCTCCAGTTATAAAGAGGGAAATAGACTCTATACAAACAGCAACAAACAAAGACAAAGCCATAATTGTTGCACATTCTATGGGAGGAATACTTTCAAGATATTACATAAAATTTGATGGTGGTTCAAATAAAATCCACAAATTAATCACTATAGGAAGTCCACATTATGGAATTCGAGCATGGTCTACATTCTGGAGCCCATTTGGGGCTAAAGAATCGCAACAAATGACTCCAAATTCTGAATTCTTAAATATGTTAAATAATCCGGTTGATTCACTAGTTCCAACATATACTATAAGTGGCAATAACAAAGGATGCACACTTCAAGACTGCGATGGTGTTGTTTATGTTGAAAATAGTAAACTTAAATCTGCTAAAGATTCATTTGTTTTTGTTGGAAATCAATATGAACATAGTTCACTAGTTGAACAAAGTGATGTAGCTCAAAAGGTTTTAGGGTGGGTAAGAAGTTAATTTCTTTATCTAAACCTCAAACACCTTCTTCAGCTTCGGCAAAGCAGTTGGTGCTGCACCTCCATGCCAACTAAACCTTGGTCTTACTCTTATTGGATAAAGCTTTTCATTTATATCATCAAATACAATTGCAGCTCCTTCTTCTGATGGCAATAAGTTAAGCTGCTTGTCAAGCCCCTCTCTCATATAGCTTTGCATTAAGCCACCTAAAGATTGTACATCAACATTTGCTGTTAAGTGATGAGCAATAACAACATCTGCTTGTGTAATAACATCACTATGAATCTTTCCAGGCTGCTGAGAAGCTAAAACAAGAGAAATGCCAGGTTGTCTACCTTCTCTAATAACAGTAATCAAAGGCAATGTTGCTGGAGTTTTGCCTTTATTTGGCAAAAATTCATGTGCTTCATCAATTATAAGCCAAATAATTGGCTCTTTCTTCTCTTCTCTTTCTTCTTCAAAAAAATGAATCTCTTCGCTTATTGCAGCTTCCTCTTCTGCTCTTCTAGAAACCATTCTCTGCACAAATAATTTTTGAGCAACTAAACCAATAACCAAGCTTCTTAAGTTTTCAGCACCTGCTGTTGTTGCGTAAGCACTTACATCAAGCACAGTTATTTGTCCTGGTATAACTAAGTCCTCTATCAAAGTTCCTTCTCTGCTAAACAAGCCCCATTTCTTTGCAACTAAGAAACGATTTTCAACAGCATCTTTCACAATTTGCTCTGTCCTATCATCTGCTTGAACAGCTTTTATAATATTATTGATATCATAATCATTTTTTTCTTCTTTCAAATTATTAATCACTCTTTCAATCAAAATTCCAATTGGCTCTGTTACTGATATATTAAAGATCATGCACCACTCTTCTGCATTTATTTCGCTTGTTTTGATTGAAAAAGGAAAATCTGTTGGAATACCCTCTTCCTTGTATTTATCATAAAATCCAACAGGAGTAAAAATCTGAACATTGATGCCTTTGCTTTCTAGTTCCCACTCATCCAGCAATTCTTTCTCTTTATTATTTGGATATTTCATTGTCCAATAAATTCCCATTGTATCAAGCATTATAACTGCAAGATTTTTTTTGATTTCATCAGGCAGCTCGTAAATGCCTTCTGCAATAACTCCCATCGAGTACGACTTGCCGCTGCCTCTTTTTCCTACAATAAATACAACATGTGACTTAGAAACATCTAAATAAACCTTATTTGACAAAGAAACAGTTTGACCCATTTTGATGTAATGCTTACCAAGAAATACTGCACCTTGTAATCCATATTTTTCTTTCTCAGCTTCGCTTCTGCCTATGAGGATATCGTACATATGTTTAAATCCTATAAGATATTATAAATGCTTTTATTGAAACTTATCAGTAATGAAAATATATGCTTTTATTAGAAAGATTTATTTATACCTTATTCTGCTTCAGGTTTATGGATGACAAAACTCAAAAAGAAAGGCTAGAGCAGGAACTAAGGTTTCTGAAAGAGAGCTTTGAAGCTGAGGTTATAAGCAAAGAAGAATTTGAGAAAGGCAAAGATAGAATTGAAAAAAAGCTAAAGGAAACAAAACAAATACAAGAGCCAAAAGAAGAACAAGTAATAGACACTAAAGCTGAAGAAAAAATAAGATTAGAAGTAATTCAAGATGAAGTTAAAGAGCATGAACATTTTGAACCTGTAAAAAAAGAAGAACAAAAAGAAACGCCTGAAAAACCAAAAATAGAAATTGAAGATAAAGAAGATAACAAATTCTTCAAATATGCTATTATTTTTGTTGTATTATTGCTTGTTGTACTTTTTTCTTATTCTTTTTTAAAGAGTGGTACAAAAGAAAAGACCGAACAAATGAAATTTATTGCTGCCTGCAGCTCTAATGAAGATTGCAAGCAGCCAGGAAAAGAAGGCATTTGCATCGCACCTGGAACAAAGGATGCAAAATGCGAATTTAGAGAAATTCCAAAGATAAATGTAATTGTCTTGAATGACAGAAAGAACTGCTTTAATTGTGAAACTCAAAGAGTTTTAAGTATTTTGGAAGGGTGGTTTGGGCCTATAAATGCTAAAGAAATTGATTTTAATACAGGTGATGGTAAAAATATTGCAGAAAGGTTTGGTGCAAAACTATTGCCATTGTATGTTTTAGATGGAAATATAACAAAAAAACAAAGCTTTGAGCAGTTCAAGCAAGTTTTTGTAAAAAAAGATAATAGTTATGTCTTAAATGATGACGCAGCTGGCTCAACATTCTACTTTAAAAGAGATAATGTGCCAAATAAGCTTGATTTATTTGTGATTTCTGGCGATACTGCAAGCATAAAGGCTGAGAAAAATCTTAAAGAATTTTTAGACACTTTTGAAGAAATGAAGTTTGAAAAGCATTTTTCAAATGATAAGCTTACAAAGGAACTTGATATTAAAACATTTCCTACTTTTTTAATCAACAACAAGGTTAAATTTACAGGCATTCATACATCAGATGCAATAAAAAATAATTTTTGTAAATTAAATAAATTAAAAGAATGTGAAAAGAGCTTGTCTAATAATTTAATTTAGAGCTCATTCACAGTTAATAAATTCACCCTTGTTTCATTCTGTTTGACTTTTGAATCCATTCCTATCAAAAATTTAACATTTGATTCTTCAGCTGCCTTTACAGTTT
>CAZSIU010000049.1:0-6112 GCA_964607225.1 uncultured Methanosarcinales archaeon
CATCGTGCTTTTTCTCATCAAGCAACTCAGAAGCTACAGCATTTAAATCGTAAGAGTAAGTTTCCAAAGTACCACCTATAATTTTTTTTATGAATTTAAAAATGTCAAGATGGGTTATGCCGTTTATTGCAACTTTTGTTTCTCTGCCACTTTTAACTTTTAATTCAGAGTAGTCCAAGCCTATATCAAGTTTGATCTTATGCTTATCAGCCCTTGTTTTTATGTAAGGTAAGTCAAAACCATCAGAGAAGTAGCCTGTCAAAATATCAGGTTTATAGTAATCAATAATTTCTTTAAATTTCTCAATTAATTCAGCTTCGCTATTAACAAATTCTATATGATCTATATTTGTTTTGAATTTTTTCCAAACAAAAACTTTTTTTAGCCCTTCTCCATAGAAGGAAAGCATTATAATTGGATTCTTCTCAGCGTCAATTGTAAGGTCAAAAGGGCTGTATGTCTCAATGTCGAACGCCAATACCCTTGGATTGTGTAGAGTATCTGTGCTTATTTGTTCTATATTTTCTGCTTTAAAAGTAGGAACCTTAAATTTTTGAGTTATAAACTCGCCTGTAACTTGATGCAAAATTAATAGAGTGATATTTTTATCTATTAAATATCTTCGAACAAAAGGAATGTCAAACTCTTGTATTGAAGCAACAATATCCCACTCTTTTATTACATCCCTTATAATAGGAACGCTACTTGGCAGACTTGTGTAAACCTTTATTGCAAAAACCTCTTTTCCAAGAAACTTTTTAGCAACAGTTTCTGTTCTTGTTACAAAAGAAACCTCATTCTCATTTTCCACTCTTATCTTTTCCAGTTTTTCACTTATGTCTATGCTATCTTTTGGGATAACATAAAAATAAGGCTCAAAATTACTATCAATTATGCAGATTTGTTTGCCATCAGATGTCCTTCCATATATAATTATAACTGCTTTTCCGTCAATTATCTTGTAAGTTGCATCCAAAGGGAAAAACTGTATTTTCTCTACCATATCGCTTTGAAGGTTTTTTCAGTATATAAAAGTGTTGGTGTTTAAAGAAACATTTTTATAATTTTAACATTTTTCTTTATAAATGAATAAAGGGGTGGTAATTTTTATTTTTTTGCTGTTAATTCCTATAGTTTATTCTATCTCAATCAAAGAACTTATCTCAAGGTACAGTTTTTCAACTGTCACTTTTCAAATGAATGTTACAAATTTTACAGATTTTATGATTGATAAAAACAATAACGGCATAAATGACACTTTGATTTTTGAGTTAACTACAAACAATACTAATGGCACTTTTATTTTTATTATTAACTTGTTTGACAAGAATGGGATTCTAACCAATGAAACAAACAAAACATTAATAGTTGGAATAAATAAGCTAAACTTGACATTTAGCTCTATCCTATTGAGCCAAAACCAATACAATTACTCAATAAAAGTTTATAACTCAACCAGAAGATTGAAATATAGAAAAGACAACATTCTAACGCAAACTTATTTAAACTATGAAGAGGGTTTCAAAATTTTGAGTATTACAGATTCAAATGTCAATAAAACATTAAGAATAAATGTTACAATTAACTCACCAGAAAATAAGACACATACAACAACCTTGTTCTTAAATTATAACAATTCAATTATTTTTTCCAAAGAGCAAAAGTCAGTAAAAAGCGGAACAAATCATTTACTATTCAATTTCGATAATGAAACAATAAAAAGAACCCACTATATAGGCAATTTTACTATTTCTTCTTTAAAGATTGGAAGAAAAACATTGAAAATTAACACTACAACAGCATTTTATGATTTTAAAGATTTTGCAGTTACACCTTATATTTTTAACTTTACTGACAATGGTACAGATACTAACAGCAACAATAAATATGATATGTTGCAGATAAATATAAGCGCACAAATTATAAACAATAATAATCACACAATTACATTAACTTTGTATGATTTATTTGATAATATTATTGAAGCAAAAAATATTTCATTACTTTTAAATTCTGGAAAAAATATAATAACATTTAATATCAATGGTTCAAAAATATACGACAAAAAGCTAAACGGACCCTTTTTGGTTAAAAATGCAGAGCTTTATGAAAATGGAACTTTGGTTGATAAAATAAATGATGCTTATATCACTAGCAGCTATAATTTTAATGACTTTGATAGTCCAGGATTGCCAGACTTAATTGTAAATATTTCAATTTCTGATGACTATCGTTATGGAATAAATAATGTAACAATTAATTTTACATTTAAAAATATAGGCAATAAGCACGCTTTCAATATTTTTACTGATATTTTTGACAATAAAACATTTTCAAGTAGCAACAAATCAAATATTTTAGATGTAGGTTCACAACTAGTTTATCAATTTAATTTTACCAATTTTTCTGACTTCGAGATTAGTGCTATTGCTGATTTGCAAAATTTTATAGAAGAGTTGAATGAAAGCAATAATGCAGAAAGAGTAACAGTAAAATTGAATAAAAAGCCAGTTTTTAGTTTAATCAATAACATAACAGTTAAAGAAACAGAAAAAATCGTTATTAACCTATCAGCCTCAGATCCTAATGAAGATAATCTTTCTTATTCAGTTAATTTATCAAAATTTTTAATAATCTCAAATGTTTTAGGATGGAATACCACAACACTTGATAGTGGAAATTATATACTAAAAGCTGAAGTTTCTGATGGCTTCCTAAATGATACAGCAATTTTTAAAGTTATTATTCTTGACAATCTAGAAAAGGATTTTGATAATGATGGCATTGATGATAGCATTGATAAATTGATTGGTAATGAAAATTCAGTTAATGCCTCATCTATTAACTTGAGTATATTCGTTGGAAATTCAAGAAATTTGTCAAAATTATTTAATGAGAGCATTAAAGTTAGATTTATGGACAATAATCTGACAATTGCAGAGTTTGATTTTGATTTTTTAAAATACAAATTAAATTTGACAAATGTTACACTAAATAAGCAATTGTCAAATGCAACAGGCTCTTTATTTGTTAGAGGCCTAAAAATGCCTGAAGGAGCAACTAAAATACTTTATGTTGATAGAATTAATGCCACTATTAATGGAATTTGCATTAAAGAAGAGGAAATATCTTCATTAAATGAGATAAGCAATAATTGCGGCTCTAATAACGAATTTAAGATAGAATGCGATGAGACTTTACAAGAATCTTATTTCTGTACCTATAATTCAACAAGCAATAAATACAAAATTCAGGGATTAAAGCATTCTGGCATTGTTCAAATAAGTTATAAAAAACCAATACCAAGTTCAAGTAGTTCAACTTCAGCTGTTAGTAGTAGTTCTGGTGGAGGAGGTGGCTTTGTTTGTATTTCTGATTGGCAATGTAGTGAATGGACATTATGTGTTAATGGTTTTATAAATAGAAAATGCAATGATACAAACCAATGTGCTTTTCCTAGCAAAAAACCAAATGAATTAGAAGAATGTGAGATCGAAATAAAAATTGTTGAGGTTATTAAGCCATTGGATTATATAAGTAAATCAATTAAACAAATAAAACAAAAAATACAGAAATTTGAAACTGTTACAGGACAAGCTGTTAAGTCTAGCGAGAAAATTAATTTTGGTATTTTTATTATTTTTATAGAAGTTATAATAATTATTGGAACTTATTTAGCGATAAAAAATAGATTTTTTAAAAATATTTAAATAAATAAATTAAAATATCGTTGTTGGGGCTGTGGTGCAACTTGGCTAACATTGGCCCTTGGGGAGTTGGATGCATTAGCATCCTCACAATCCAATATGGGTCCGATCGGGGTTCAAATCCTCGCAGCCCCATTTAATTAATAATATTTTTAAATTACACTTTAACCCTTTTAAACATGAAAAAAGTAATGTGTGCTGGTACTTTTGACATAATTCATCCTGGACATTTGTACTATCTTTCTGAGGCAAAGAAATATGGTGATAAGCTTATTGTTGTCGTTGCAAGAGACGAAACATCTAAATATTTTAAAGGAAAAAAACCTGTTCATAATGAGAAAGAAAGGCTTGAAGCAGTAAGAATGCTAAAAATTGTTGATAAAGCTGTTTTAGGCCACCAAGGAAATATATTTGACATTATTGAAGAAATAAAGCCAGATGTAATTTGCTTAGGCTATGACCAAAAAGTTCAAAAGCAGCAAGTAGAAGAAGAATTAAAAAAAAGAGATATTAAAGCAGATGTAATAAGGATAGGTTCTTATATGCAGAATGTTTATAAAAGCTCTAAATTAAAAAAATGAAACACCTATATTTAATAATTTTGTCATTGGTAGGATTTGCAGTTTCTTTCTACATTTTCTATTCAAAAAAATATGACAAGCCAATGTATTGTCCTATTGGGCAAGATTGTGATGCTGTTGTAAAAAGCAAATACGGAAAGACTTTTGGCATTGAAAACACGGTTCCAGGCATGCTATATTATGTTTTAATTTTTGCTTACGGCATTGCCATATTTTTAAACCGAAACCTTTTTAAAGTAAATATTATTTACTATTCTATAGTGATTGCAAGTATTGGCTCTGTTTTGTTTTCAATTTATTTGACAGCAGTGCAGGCATTTGTGCTGAAAAAGTGGTGTGATTACTGCATTGTTTCATCGATAGCATCAGTGTTGATATTAATGCTACTAATACTATAAAATGCCAAACAACAAAATAAATCAATGGACATTAACTCTTTTAAGAGTTGTACTTGGAGTTATTTTTACTTATCATGGCTATGCAAAGTTATTTGTAAAAGGTGCATTGCCAGGAACAGCGCAGTTTTTTGCAGCAATAAGCATTCCTTTGGCAAACTATGCTGCAGTTTTAGTTGCATTTTTAGAATTTTTTGGAGGTTTATTATTGATTTTAGGTTTGCTTACCAGATGGGTTTCTGTATTGTTAATATTTGAAATGCTTGTTGCATTTTTCAAAGTCCATTTAAAACAAGGATTTCTTATAACACCACAAGCTTACGGTTATGAGTTTATTTTGTTGATTTTAACTGCATTAGTTGTTGTTCTAGTTAATGGACCTGGCTCTCTTTCTTTTGGAAAGAAGTTTTTAAGAATAAGCAATTGCATTAAGGATTTCTTTAATTTTGTAAATTATTTGTTAATCTTATGAGGATACCTCAAATACTGAGAAAATATGTATTGTGGTTGCTTATTGTTTCTGTACCATACCCACTCTATAATATGGTTATTTCTAATATAATTCAAGATATATCACCAAAAATCAAAACAGTAGAAGCAGCATACGTTGTATTAAATGAAGAAAAATCTAAACTTGGAATCAAAGATAAGATTGTCCTACAAGTCAGTGAAGATAATAAACTAAAAAAAGTGGGGGTAGAAGGATTTTGTGGTAGGGGTAATGAGGGTTATGTTGTAGGAGCTAATATGTCTGAATTAAATAGAATTTTAATTAGACATGAGTTGTATCATCTTTTTAGAGACGGATGTGATAAGTTTAGGCCAACTATTGACGATTTTTTAAAAGAGACAATAGAAGCAAAGAAAGACTTACATATCAGAAATATAATACCTAATCTTAAATATTATTATTTGGAAGAACCTAGAGCAAATCTTTATGCATGGACAGGGTTGAGATTTTAAAAAATTTACCTCAAAAAACCAGCAAAAATCCCTTTTCTATGTTTCTTTATTTCTGGTCTTGTCTTATCCTCCATCCTATATTTATTTATAACAACATGCCCGCAATAGTCATCTTCATAGATTATTGACATATCTTCTATAACTAAGCGTTTTGTGTAGAGAGGACAATCTGTAACAAGAGTGTCTGCATAACCGCCTTCAAATCCTATATGGAAGCCATATTTAACAGAATCTTTCTTCAACTGTGAAAAATTATCTTTTGTTATTTTTTTGCCAAGCCATTCTTTCAATCCATCAGAAGCAATCTGTGTTATTAAAATTTCATAGCCTTTATTTAGCATTTGTTCCATTACTAAATCATGTTCTTCGCCAGCATGACTAGCAAATGCCTCAACCTTTAAAGACCTCAATGCATTTTGTATGCTTCTAAGCTGTGTTTCTTGCAGTCCTGTACCGCCAAGCATAA
>CAZSIU010000050.1:0-6112 GCA_964607225.1 uncultured Methanosarcinales archaeon
AAATCCCAGAATCAGCCCATTTCCAAATAATATGCCTGTTGCAGATTTTTTCTGTTCAAATTGCAATGAGCAATTCCAATTAAAAAGCCAAAAGAACGTATTCGGTAAAAGAATTTTAGATGGCGCTTACAGGCTGATGATGCAGTCTATTGTAAACAATGCCAGGCCAAATTTTTTCCTGATGAAATATGATGCTGACTACTATATTGAAAGATTGTTCCTATTGCCTTCATTCTTTTTTACGGAAACAGTCATTGAAAAAAGAAAGCCTCTTTCGGAAAAGGCTCGAAGAGCAGGATGGGTTGGCTGCAATATACTGTTAAATAAAATTCCCCCTGAAGGGATAATAAAAATTATAGAAGATAAAATATTACAAAATAAAAATTTAGTGCTAAGCCAATGGGAAAAAATAAGCTTTATCAAAAATAAGCCCTTGCCTGAAAGGGGATGGACAGTTGATATTTTAAGGATAGTTCATTCAATAGATAAAAAAGAGTTTGCCCTTAGTGATGTTTATGAATACGAAGAAGAGCTTGCAAAAGACCATCCAAACAACAATTATATCAAGGCCAAGATAAGGCAGCAATTGCAGATTTTGAGGGATAAAGGAATATTGAAGTTTAAGGAGAGGGGAAGATATTTGGCAGTGAGGTAATACAAACTTTATCCTTTATATAATCATTTCTGAATTCTGTAACTTGTTACCAAATTCCGTAACTCAATATTAAATACCACTTGCCTTAATACTGCAAGATCCAATGGTTTTATTGGATTTTAAGTTTACTAATTCAAAACAAGAAACTCATGCCAAGATCTACAACGATGATTGCTTTAAGATTTTTTCTAAACTTCCTTCTGAATCCGTTGACTTGGTTTTTGCTGATCCACCTTATGGTTTGGCAAAAAAGAAGGGATTAGGATGGAAATTTAGTAAGCATGTAACTTTAGAACAGAAATGGGACATTTTTACAAAAGACGCATTATTCAAATTTAATCTTCAATGGATTAATGAATGTATAAGAATTTTGAAATATGGAGGAAGCCTATGGGTTTCAGGAACTTTCCATAATATATATCAGATAGGATTCATAATTCAATTCATGACTAATTTAAAAATAAATAATTCTATAGTCTGGTTTAAGCCGAATGCGCAGCCGAATATAACGTGCAGGTTTTTTACCGAAAGCACAGAGCATTTGATTTGGGCTTCGAAAAATGGAAATGGCAGGAAATGGAAGTTTAATTACGAAATGACTAAAAACCTGATTCATGACGACTTAAACCCAAAAGGAAAGCAAACCAGAAACGTGTGGTGGATTCCATTGACGCCTAAAAGCGAGAAATGGGCGGGAATGCACCCAACGCAGAAGCCCATTGAATTATTAAGAAGGATTATCTTATCATGCACAAATGAAGGAGACTTAGTTTTAGACCCATTCTTAGGCTCTGGGACAACTTCTGTTGTTGCTAAGATGCTTAACAGGAACTCTATTGGGATTGAGAAGGAGAAGAAATACTTAACTATTATCAAAAAAAGATTGAATCCTCCGCAGAGAAAGATAGGTGAAGAGAATAGTATAGAAGTTTTAGCTTAATTCTAATTATTATGTGTTTTTAACACATTTTAACACAGATAGTCAAAAACAAATATTTATATAGTAATAACCCTTTATATGAAGTATGGCAAAAGACAAAACGTTTTTTGTAAATTTGAAAAAGGAAGATACAAAGATGTTGAGAAATAAACTAAATTGGATTCTGGATGAGTTAGAATCGAGGATAATTAGGGCTAATGATTCGTCAGAGTCCAATATTGTGAAGGCTATAAGCAGGCCAATAAAAACAGAAATGAGTCAGGCAGAAGTAATTGAAAGTATCAAAAGATGGTATGAAAATTCTAATCTTAAAGTGCATATGTGTTTGACTTATCTCAAGAGAAACGATTGGCAAGTTGATAAAGTTATGTTTTTTGATTATTGCAGAAAAAATCTAAATATCAAGAAGCCTGAATTATTTTTACTTTCTTTAATTAAAAAACCATACATTAGAGAATGGACTAACGTAGAAGACCAAAAGAGAAAAGCACGAGACTATGGTAATGTACTACAAGTTAGGAGTGGAGTTGTTAGACTTAATACTTTATATGAAGATGAAATTAAGAATATTTGGGAGGGTAACTAAAAATGAAAAGATTAATGGTAAACATAGCTGGAATTCCCACAAAACTCGAACATAAATATATACCTTTGAACAAATTAATATTGGACCAAAACAATCCAAGAATAGGCCTCTTTAAAGATGGAAGTGAAAAGTTAGATTTAGACCAGGATGAGATTGAGTATTCATTGATGAATAAAAACCCAAAAGCATTTGAAAAATTAAAAGAATCGATAAGAATTAATGAAGGTATAATAAATCCAATTTGGATTACTTCTTTGGGAGAAAAATATTTGGTAGTAGAGGGCAATACAAGAACTATAATCTACAAACAATTAAATGAAGATTTTCCCAACAAGGCAGAATATCAGAAAGTTCCAAGTTATGTATTGCCTCCTAGAATCAATGAAGAAAAAATTGAGTTTATTAGGTTACAAGCACATTTAAGAGGGGTCACTCCGTGGGATTCTTACGAACGTGCTAGATATTTATATCTATTATGGGACAAACAAGGATATTCTGAAAAAAGGTTATCAAGTTTGACAAAACTTAATCCATCTGAAATTAAATCTGCTATTAAGGCTTTCCAAGATATGGAAGAAGAATATTTGCCAAAATATGGTAAAAATTCTTCTGAAGTATTCAAATATAGCTACTTTGTGGAATATGAAAAAGATAAAAAATTACAGGAAATAATGAGACAGAATGAACTGGACCTAAATAATTTCTGTACATGGGTAGGCACTGGGAAAATAAAAAGAGCCCAAGATGTTAGAGAATTGAGGGATATAATGGACAATAAAACAACTCGTGAGATTTTTATTAGAAAAGGTTATGATGCTGCAATTGAAGAGCTATCTATTCTAAAACCTCACTTAACTTCTAGCCTTTTTGAAAATATAAAAAAGGTTGTAGATAGTTTAGAAAAATTACCAGGACATGAAATTACAGAAATGAGATTAGGGCATCAACCTGCAAAAGTGAAATTAATAGAGGATCTTCAAGGGGCTTCAGAAGAAATTTTAGAATTGGTGAGATAATGGCATCAATAAAACATCAATTTATTATCGATTGCATAATAAGAAAAATGAGGGATATGGCATTTGAACCTGTGTCTATTGAAGGTAAATCAACTTTAATGCACTCATTAAAAATACCACCAAAAATAATAAGACACAGACCAGACATCATTGGTGTCAACAAAAATTATAATATTTGTATAGGCGAAGCAAAAACAAATAGTGATGTTAATTCAAAAAGAACTAAAGAACAATTAATAGATTATGTTCAATCAGGTTGCCTAACTATAATGGGATGTCCTAGAAGCTGTTATTCTGAACTTAACAATTTAATAAAGAGATTTTTGCCTAACCAACAAATAATTTCTATACTAAAGATCCCTGACGAGTTGATGCCAAATGATAATGAAATATGAGTTAAACTATAATCCAAAAACGCAACCTTTACAACACCAGACTGAAGCAACAAACTTTATTAGAGACAATAATATAGTTGCTTTATTTGATGAGATGGGACTAGGAAAAACTAAGATAGTTCTTGATGCACTATTGCAAAATTTGAACGCAGGAGTCATAAATTGTGCCCTTATCATCTGTAAAAAGACTTTGGTATATAATTGGGAAAATGAAATTGATAAACATACACACTTACATTCCATAATACTAAGAGGAAGTGATAGAGAAAAAGGAATGAAATTTATGGCAAATATGCCGTTTTATATTATTAATTATGATGCATTAATTAAAGAAGTAAAAAGACTAAATATGTTACTAAAAATTAAAAAGGCTGCAATAGTTCTTGATGAAAGCCATAGAATTAAGGATCCACATTCTAAAGCGGCCCAATCTTTGTTTTTATTAGCACCTTTAGCCGAAAAAAGGATAATTGTTTCGGGAACTCCTGTAGCAAATAAACCTTTTGATATATGGTCTCAATTTTATTTCTTGGATTCTGGTAGGTTATTAGGAACAAATTACGAGTCATTCAAAAAAGAATACTCCATAGATTTTAAAAATAATAAATTCAATAATATAAAAATGCAAGAATTAAGGTGTATAATGAAATCTGTCTCTATAAGAAGATTAAAACAAGATGTTTTGGAGTTACCTAATAAAAAATTTGAATCTATTTTTGTAGATTTGAAAGGAAAACAAAAGGATATGTATAACCAACTTAAAAATGATTTATATTTGGAGATAAGCAATATGGATGGTGACCAAATAATTGATGAATCAGAGAATATTCTTAAAAGAATACTTAGATTAAATCAAATCACTTCAAATCCTAAGTTAATTGACGAAAGTTATAATGAGGAACCAATAAAATTTTCAATTTTAGATAAACTAATAAAGGACATTATTAACAAGAATGAAAAATTAATCATTTGGTCTTCTTTCATTGAAAATATTTTGATACTAAAATCTAGGTATAAGAAGTATGGTGCAGTTACAATTTTCGGTAAGATGAATATAGAAGACAGAAATAGAGCTGTAATAAAATTTGTGAACGATATCGATTGCAAAATTTTGATAGCTAATCCTGCAGCAGCACGAGAGGGCTTAACACTTACTGTAGCAAACAATGCAATCTATATCGACCGAAGCTTCAATTTAGTTGATTACATACAATCGCAAGACAGAATACATAGAATATCTCAAACTAAGGATTGTAACATAATGAATATTCTTGCTAGCGATACTATTGATGTGTATATAGATGAAATAATATTCAAAAAACAGAATATTGCTAAATTTTTACAAGGAGATTCTAATAAAATTATGGCTAAAAGAGATTTTTTAACAAAGGAAGAATTAATCAAAATTCTTGGAGGTTAAAATGACAAAAGATAAACCAATTGAAATTGTGTTGGGTGGAGAGAAGGTTGTTTACCAACCTATAAAAGTTGATATATTAAAATTAAAGTACTATTTAGAGAATCCTCGAGTGCAGTACATCCTTTCTGGTTATAACCAACCAACACAAGATGAAGTTGAAAAAGAGTTATGGGGTTTAAATTCAACAAAGGACCTTTTTCAAGATATCCAATCAAATAAAGGTGTTATAGATCCTATAATAATTAAGGGTAATATTGTACTAGAAGGAAATTCAAGATTATGTGCTTGTAGAAAACTTCACAGAGATGCCAAAACCAATGAAGAAAAAGAGTATTGGAGATTCATATCTGCAATCCAGTTACCAGACGATGTAACCGATAAACAAATTTTTCAACTTCTGGGTACTTATCATATTAAAGGTAAAGCCCAATGGAGAACATTCGAGAAAGCGGGGTATATATGGAAAATGAAAAATGAATTTCAAATGAGCATCAAAGAAATTTCTAAAGATATTGGTATATCGGAGGCTGAAATTGAGCAAAGTCTTAATAGCTATACAACTATGAAAAAAGAAAATGTTAAAGATATTGAAAAATTTAGTTATTTTGCGGAATTTTATAAAAATCGTGGCATTAAAAAAATAAGAGACCAAAATCCCTCTATTGTAAAGGAATTTTCAACTTGGGTGAAAGAGGAGCGGATACCTCGTGCAGAGGCAGTAAGAGTATTGCCTAGGATTTTAGAAGATAAGAAAGCAAAAAAATTATTTAAAGAAGGTGGAAAGTTTGAGGCCTGTAAAGAAGTGGCGTTCGGTAGAAATCCAGAGCACGAATCATCTTTCTTAAAACTTTTAACGAGAGTAACGAAAGAATTGCGTAGAGTACCAATAGCAAAACTTAGGAATGAAGCTAGACAAGAAGAGGCCAAATTAAATATTATAAAAAGATTTATTGAAGAAGTCAAAACATTCGAAGGGAATCTCAAGTTGTAAATTTATTATATGTTCTATGATCTCTATAATACAATCTATATTTCTACAGATCCAAATATTTAAATAAATGATCATTTCTGAATCTATATATTGTAGTATGATCAAAAAA
>CAZSIU010000051.1:0-6088 GCA_964607225.1 uncultured Methanosarcinales archaeon
GAAGCAAAGAAAATAGAGGAAGAAGAAATAAAAGAATTAAAGAAAGAGCATCCAAAAGTCCATGCTCCTAAAGCGCCGCCAAAACCAAAATTGCAGGAAGCCCATCCAACAGGACCATCACAGAGGTAAACAGCGCCGAGGGGTGTTTGAGTAATTAAATAAATTTATTAAAACATAGCTTTTTCTCTTATTATGCAAAACTTACTTCCATTTGAAAAAACAGAAAGAAAAATTTTGGTAAGAAAAGAAGCACAAACTGACGAAAAGTATGGCTGTAGACCTGAAAACAGAAAACCAGAAGAGATAATTAATTATGGAATTGTTAATATTGATAAACCAAAAGGTCCTACAAGCCACCAGGTTTCTGACTATGTCCAAAAAATTCTCCACATAAATAAGTCTGGACATTCAGGCACTTTGGATCCTGCAGTTACAGGCGTTCTTCCAATAGCATTAAGCAGAGCAACAAGAATAGTCCAAACATTACTTACTGCAGGAAAAGAATATGTTGCAATAATGCATTTACATAAAGAAATTGAAGAAGAAAAATTAAGAGAAACAATAAAAAAGCATTTTATCGGAAAAATAGAGCAAATGCCGCCATTGAAAAGCTCTGTAAAAAGACAATTAAGAACAAGAACTATTTACTATTTTGATATTCTGGAAATTGATGGCAAAGATGTTTTATTTAAAGTTGGGACAGAAGCTGGGACTTACATAAGAAAATTAATTCATGACATTGGAAAAAAGCTTGGCATTGGCGCGCATATGGCTGAACTTCGTAGAACAAAAGCCGGGCCATTTGATGAATCTACCTTATTTACTTTACATGAGCTTACTGATGCTTATTATTTCTTCAAGGAAGAAAAAAATGAGAAATTCATAAGAAAAGTTATACAACCTGTTGAAAATGGAGTAAAGCATTTGCCTAAAATCTGGGTTTTTGACACAACTGTTGAGAGCTTATGCCATGGCATTGATTTGAAAGTTCCCGGAATCAGTAAATCAAATGACAACATAAATAAAGAAGAAACTGTTGCCATAATGACTTTAAAAGATGAGTTGATTGCTTTAGGCACAGCAGCAATGACATCAAAAGAAATGCTAGGAGAAAAAGGAATCGCTGTGCAGACAGAAAAGGTTTTCATGCAGCCTGGGGTTTATAAGATAGCAAACAATTTATAGTTAACTTTAAATATTTCCTTTATCAAACAATATTAATATGAAATCATCGCTTGAATGTCCTTTATGCGGAATCGAATTGGAGGAAGATGTAGATTATTGTCCAGAGTGTGGTGAGACATTAAAAAAAAGATAGCAATAAAAATAACTTAGCTAATTCTCAAATTTTGATGATTTAAAAATGGCAGAAGATAAAACAAAAAAGAGCTTGAAATATTCAATATATGATGGAGCTTCATTTGCAGTTATGGATGGCATGACAGCTTCTTTCATGACCCCCTTTGCAGTTGCATTAAATGCTTCTGTCAGCCTTATTGCAGCTTTGACTTACGCACCTCAGCTTGTGGGTGCTTTTATTCAGCTTTTTGCAGTCAAGCTTGTTGAAATATTAAAAGATAGAAGAAAAATACTTGTGGTAAGCTCTTTTGTACATGCAATATTATGGATTCCTTTGTTGCTAATTCCTTATGCCACACCAAACCAAAAATATCTGCTTATAGTTTATGTCACGTTGCAGACAATAGCTGTGCAGCTCATGAATCCAATAGGAAACTCCCTATTAGGCGATATAGTGCCAAAATATGAAAGGGGCAGATTTTTTGGGCTTCGCAATAGAGTTGTAGGAGCAACATCTTTTATAGTAGCTTTAATAGCAGGTTTAATATTAAATTATTTCTCTCCAAAACATCCATTTTTTGGCTTTGCAATCTTGTTTTCTGTTGCATTTATTGCAAGGCTTCTTTCAGGTGTTTTTAAAGGTATGATGTATAATCCAGAGCCAGATTTAGCTCATGAGGAAAAATTCTCAATCTTTGATTTTGTAAAGAGAATGGATAAAACCAATTATGGGCATTTTGTTATTTATATTGTTTTGTTTAAGTTTGCTGTTAATATAGCATCTCCTTTTTTTGCTGTTTATATGCTTAAGAATTTAGGCTTTAGCTACTTGCAGTTCACAGCATTAGTCGCTTCAGAGCTAGTTGCCAGCTTTATTGCAATGGGTATCTGGGGCAAGATTATAGATGCAAGAGGCACAAAGCATGTGCTTTATGTCACAGGAATGTTGACTCCTGTTATTCCTATATTATGGCTCTTCTCGCAAAACTTCTATTATCTAATTGCGATTGAAATATTCTCAGGCATTGCGTGGGCAGGCTTTAACTTAAGCTCCTCAAACTTTATTTTTGATGCTGTCCAGCCAGAAAATAGGGTTAGATGTATTGCTTATTACAAGTTTTTTGAAGGCATTGCAGTATTTGCAGGAGCTTTATTGGGAGGATTTTTAATAAACCAAATTCCAGCATGGATATTCATTTCAAGCATTCCATTTGTGTTTTTGATTTCAGGAGTTTTGAGATTGATTGTTTCATTATTTTTATTGCCAACATTGAAAGAAGCGAGATTAATTGAATTGGAAGTTGGGCATACATTCTTCAAAAAATATTTGACAATACGGCCAAGCGAAGGAATTGTTTATGAGGTTATTGGAAAATACCATAAGCCAACAGAGGAAAAACATTATGAAAAACAGCAATCAAAAATACAACAACAAACAATTCCAAAAAAAGAAGAAGAAGTTTATAAGAAAAGATTATTGAAGTTCATCGACAAAAGCATCTTTCCAAAAAAAGAACAGCATGATATTACCAATATGCATGAAATTGAGCGTATAACTGAAGAGATTGAGAAGAGGAAGGATAAGAAATAGAAAAAAATAATGGTGTTAATTTTGATAATATGGATTCATAACTGGGAGCATGTATCTAAAAAGGTAAGCACAATTTCCGTCTGAACCAAAAATCTCAAAAGTTGCTTCAACTACAGGAGTTATTCTGTCTTCAGGTAAATTAACTAAGTATTCTAATATCTGAACTCCTTCAACAACTCCACTATGAATTCTATGAACTAATTCTCTTTGAGGCACTTCGAACACAGCCGCTCCAAATTTACTCAATAACGCAGCTTCGGTAGGTTGTACTCTTTCTATCTTAACTCCTAAAGCCCTCAATTCATCAAGCCTGTCTATTACAGCTAAATCTGGTTTATGTTCAAGAATTTTTCCAATTTGTTGTGCTTCCATTTAACAATAGAAATTGTTTTGACTTTTTAAATCTTTAGAAAAACCAAAAACTATTTATAATTCCAAAATAAAGATTCAATAAAATGCCCTTAACATCATTATACACATGCTCAAGATGTAGGAGAGAAGTTGATTTTGACAATATTAAATACGACAATAATAATAAATTAATCTGTGTTGAGTGCCTTGAAAAGCAAAGAAAAATTGAGAAAAAAGAAAAATTAAGCTTGGAAAAGGCAGAAGAAGGCGAAGCAATTAAATTTATATGTGTTGACTGCAGGTTTAAATTTTCAGTCAGAAAAGGCTCACCAAAAGAAGTAAAGTGCCCATACTGTGGTAAAACAAAACTGATGCTAGTTAAGAAATATAAAGACGAGAACGATTTGATAAAGGATTCTATGGACCCAAGGTTTGATTATTGAAAAACAAAAAGTATAAATAGAACTATTTTAACATTGTTACACATGAAATATAGAATAATTTTAGAACAGGATGAAGATGGAATTTTTGTAGCAGAATGCCCGTCTTTGCCAGGTTGCATATCCCAAGGAAAGACTAGGAAGGAAGCGGTTAAAAATATTAGGGATGCTATTCATGGATACTTAGAGAGCCTCAAAAAACATAATGAACCTATTCCTCCTTCTATCGAAGAAGAAATGGTAGAAATTAATCAAAGATTACACTGATACATGGTTTGATTATTGAGATTAATTGCTAATCTGTTCTTGAAATTCTGACCCATATTAATTCTTCCAATGTTCTGAAACCTGCTTCCTTTAATAACGGAACCACTCGTGCATCGTTAGTGTGTGCAACAACAAGTGGAAATTCCTCATCTTTTACATGTCTTCCAAGATTTTGAAGTGGGATTGAATCGTAGGGGTGATGTGTATTTGAAAATTTCATATACTGTTCTCTATTATCGCATTGCCATGTTGACATAGACCCATATGTTACTAATAATTTTGCATTAACTTTGACACACGCACCATTAAGTGTATCATTAAAACGCAAATAAAATCCTCTTACCATAAATTTAACCTGCAATGTTTTCTGTTAATTTATCTCTTTTATAAATTTATGTTAATTTACCACTTTACAATAGTCTACTATCTATTTAAAAACCATCTTTATATTCTTCCATATAGAAAAAAATTAACTTTTCTTTTAAGTTAAGAAAGTATACCAGTATACAAAATAGTAATATTTATATACTAGTTAATATATTGGCAATACTCCAATTTGAAAAATTGGATTATGTTAGCTAAAAAAATTTGAGGTGAATAACATGGCAATGGATTTTGTTATTGAAAGCGCACTAAAGCAAGGTGTTGCGCAAAGCGAAGATTTACTAGTAGGACACGCTAATATCAAAGTTATTGGCTGTGGCGGAGCTGGCAGCAATATGGTGAGCTGGCTTTATAGAAAGGGAATAAGAGGTGCTGAGATTCTAGCATGCAACACAGATAAGCAGCATTTGGAAATTACAGAATCTGACAAGCGCTTCTTGATTGGAAGAGAGCTTACAAGAGGCTTAGGCTGTGGCGGATTTCCAGACAAAGGTAATAAAGCAGCACAAGAAAATATACAAGAAATAAAGGATGTTCTAAAAGGCTCTGATATGGTTTTTGTATGCGCAGGCATGGGAGGCGGAACAGGTACAGGAGCTGCTCCAGTTATTGCACAAGTTGCAAAAGATGGCGGAGCTATTGTAATCGGCACTGTAACTATGCCATTCAAGATTGAAAGAGCAAGGATTGACAAAGCAGAGTTTGGCTTACAGCAACTCAGACAGACTTCTGATACAGTAATTGTGATTGACAATAATAGACTTGTTAATATTGCAGGAAATTTGCCTGTACAACAGGCATTTGCAGTTGCAAATGAGTTAGTGGCAACAATGATAAGAGGCATTGTAGAGACAATTGCAGTGCCATCACTAGTTAACCTTGACTATGCTGATGTCAAGGCAATAATGCAAGATGGAGGAGTAGCTGCAATTGGTGTTGGCGTTTCAGACACAACAAACAGAGTAGAGGAAGCAGTAAAAGGAGCTTTAAGCAACCCACTATTGGAAATAAGCTACAAAGGTGCTACAGGCGCTTTGATTCATGTTGAAGGCGGCCCTGACATGACACTTGACGAAGTCAATAAGATTGGCGAGATAGTTACAGAAAACCTTGACCCTGATGCTAATGTCATCTGGGGTGCAAGAGTCTCTGAGCACATGAAAGGTAAGCTTGCAGTAATGACAATAATAACAGGGGTTAATAGCCCATGGATACTGGGTAAAGCAGACAAAAAGACAAGAGTGCTTGAAGCAAAAAGATTCAGCGATGAGCTTGGCATAGATTATTTTACTGATTAGATTTTATTTGTTTTTATTTTAGTGGGACTTTATGTTCCACAATCTGTCAACGGAATTTGCCGTTGTGTGAAAAAGATGGTGATTTAAGATGGTAGTTGATGAAGAAAAAATAGTAAAGAAAATGGTTGCTGACATAGCTTATGAAAATGAAAGATTTATGAGTCATTCTCAAGATATAGAAAATTTCAAGAGAATTGTACCAGTTCTTCTAGAGAAAGGAATTGATAATGTCAACCTTTCAATGTTTGATGAAAGCACAAAATCCAAACTTCTAAATGCTTTGGGAGAAGAATATGTAAGAAGGGGCAATATGAACGATGCTGTAAAAGCCTTTATTCTTGCTGGCAATCGCCAAAGATTGGTGGAAGTAGGCGAGCATTATGAGGAAGTCGGATTGTTCAGCAATGCAATTGACACTTATAGATTAGCAGATGCTCATGACGAATTATTGAAAATTG
>CAZSIU010000052.1:0-6040 GCA_964607225.1 uncultured Methanosarcinales archaeon
GTTGTGCAGCAATTATTGCAGAAAATAGATATAAATGTTTTAATTTTGTTTTTAGTAGTTGCATTAATAGCAGGTTCAATTGCAACATTCCTTACTTTATATGTCAGTAAAATATTTTCAACTATAATGAACAAAATTAATTACTCATTTTTGAGTATTTTTATTATCTTGTTTATTGCATTAATGGTTTTATATTTCTCTGGTTTTATTGGTCTGTTGATTTTAATAATTGCAACATTTATCGGTTTGATTCCAAACATTTCAGAAGTTAGCAGAAGCAATTCTATGGCCTGTTTGTTGATTCCTATTATTTTATTGAATTTGTTGTGATACAAAATAGCGTAAAATTTATAAATTACTACTAAAAAGTTACTATAATGATATCTCCCCTGACTGCACTAACTACTGTTTCAGAAGTTATTAAATTTAAAAAAACTTTAGATGAATTACTGCTTGAAATTAGTCCTGGATGTAGAAGTGATACAGTTAGACGATTGCAATCTTTATCAAGTGCAATGAAAGGTGTTGTTGGCAGTATTCAATATGATCTAACTGAGTCACATTTTGGAAGGTCAGAGGCTCAAATAATGTCATTTGAAGCACTTTACATAGCATCAGCGACCGATGATGTTATTGATGAGACTGAGCTTAGATTGGAAGAACAGGTAGCTGTAATAAAAGAACTTCTTAATACAATAAAGACAGGAAAACCAACGAACCTTGGAATAGGCCAGTTGGATATGCTTTCTATTCTCGCTATAGATTTAAACGCAAGAATTTCTAGAAGCAAAGATCCTTATTGGTTTTTTGAAGAGTATGAAATTTTAGCTGAAGCTGCAATGCAACAGGTGTATGGAAATACAAGTCCTGAATTAACTGCAAAAATTGGTGGCGGAACTATGGCTATAAGTGCAGTCATACCATACTGCTTTGACACCAATATAGATAAACGATTTCTAACTGCAGCGAAGCTATTTGGAGGATATTTCCAAATTCTAGATGATATTATGGATTTTAGACATGATAAAGATAAAAGAATCCACACAGTTATTACGGATTCAAAAAATCCTGCAGAAGCAATTAAAAAAATGAAAAAAATTGCAACAGAGCTTTATAGGCAGAGTATGTTGCATTTACAACCTCGTGAACATGCAGTCTATACAACGCTTGATTTGTTGATGCGCACCAAATGGTTTGCTGATAAATATTTGTTTAGAAAATAAGTTTAAAAACAATAACCTTTTTAAAACAATAAAATTTCCAAAATCTTATGGAAGGGGTTATTGTACATTTTAGAGGCTCTAGAAGGGTAAAAAGGCACAACCAGATGATTGTTAAAGTCAATAATATAGATAACAAAGAAAAAGCATCTCAGCTTGTTGGCAAAAAAGTAATCTGGAAAACTTCTGCTGGAAAGCAATTGACAGGACAAATAACAGCAATTCATGGTAATTCTGGTGCATTAAGGGTTCGCTTTGATACTGGAATGCCAGGGCAAAGTATTGGAAGCAAAGTGGTTATTGAATGAATATGTTTTAGTATCTTAATAAAATTTTTTAAGTCTATTTTAATTATAGGAATTTTTCTCAAGGTTTGGAAAAATTTGATTGATACGATATTTATACAATATTATAGAGTAGTAACAGAAGAAAAATTTAAAAACCACAAATTATTACCACCAATTATGATTATTGCTTCCGAAATTAAACAAAACCTCCCACAAGAATCTTTTCGATTAGAAAGAAGAGTAAGACATTTTTCAAATTATCACGACTCTGAAGTATTTGTTGCGCAAGCTGAATACCAAGCATTAATGGATGCTCAAAGTGTTGAAGATGGCAAACCGTTGGACAATGGAAAGGCAAGGGTTTTTAACTTTAAGTTCGGTTCACAACCACAGACGGTTAAATTTGCGGGACAAACTTGGGTGTTTGGAGATGATGGGCCTGGAAGAGATGCTTATCTTACAATTGCACTAGAACCGAGAATTCTCCCTTATTTCAGAAAAGACATTCACCATGCATATGTTACACTTAGGGGAATGGCTAAAAGCGCCGCAGATGACTTAATGGCAAAAACGATTAAAACTTTTCATGGAGATGATTACAGGGGCATTTATTTGTTTGCTTCAATGTTTTCTGAAGGAGAACCTCATTATGTTCCTCCTTTTACACTCAGACAAAAAAGCGGTCACTGGGATTATGCTGCCGATTACTTGTCGGATAAAAAAAGTGTTCCTCCAGCAGGGCGAATAATAGATAACCCCTGGGCAATTGATAGAGAACTCAGTGAAATAACCTCTAGTGAACTAGGTGCATCACACAAGACAACTAGGTTCGTACAATGGGAAATTAAAAAGGAGCACCCTCCTGATGAGGTTAAGATTGGTGCATATGATATTGTTTATGTAGGTAAGGACCCTCGTGCAACAGAAGATATGATAGGCATAGCACCTAAATTAGCAAGAGTTGGAGGTTTGGTAGTTACAGAAGGTAATTGGTTATCTGATATACTTCTGCATGGAAATAGGAACGTGAGACCATTCTTTACGGCTGAGCATTATATATCAGAGGCTCAATTCTTGATGAAAACCAGGTAAATGAAACTATAATTTAATTGAATTCTCCAACAACCTTCCACATAGTCGGCAAGCGACTTGCGGCTCACTAAAATTTTGCCACGCATACTTCTGCAAAAGGTATAACAAACGGATTACTTTCTTCATGCTTGCTTCCAAAAGTCGTTGCCGGATTGTTGATTTATAATTTGTTTGTTGACTGATGGAACATTTTAAACACTTTTTCCTTCGATTTCTTAACGCAATGCTCAGCAACTATTTTTAAGTTTATTATATCATATTCATTATATTCAATCAACAAATTTAAATAATAATCATCGCCTGTTGCACGATACATTCTCCAAAGTGTTAAAGCATCTCCACCATAGAATTTGTCAACAATTTCGGTTCTTTTAATTCCAAGCAATTTTTCAATATATTTTAATCCACCTTTTAATCCTAATCTATCCGTAACAGACTTAACATCAAAATTAGGTATTTTTGGCAATATGCCAGGATAAATTTTTTCGATAAAAGGCAAATCAAAAGAAGCGCCATTAAAGGTTACAATAATCTTATATTTTTGGAGTTCTTTTTTTAATGCATTAAAATCCAAATTAATTCCTTTAATCATTATTTTTGTGTTTAATCCATCATAGAGCCCGAAAACAGTGATATCATCATTATCTCTGTCCAGCCCAGTTGTTTCTATGTCTAAAAATACAGCATCTTCTTTAAAAAATTCATATAAACGCCACATTTCTGCTTGTGGCAATAATTCAAGAAAATAGCTTGAATCAAAATTGTAAAGTGCTTTTCTTGCATTCAATATTTTTCTGTTATAATACAATTTTCTATGTCTTGCCAGTCCCTTGATATTTTTCCTTCTCAAAAAAGAGTCCCAATCATAAATTCCATTCTTCCAAATATTCTGCTCAAGCTTATCACCAATTCTTTCTAAAAATATGAAGCTGTTGGTTATCATTGCAAAAAATTTAAATACTAAATAGTGTAATTAACTACTTGTGACAAGGGGGTCGCTTTGTAAATTAAGCTACGGTGGCTATTCACTTTTTCTAATATTGTAAGAAGTTGCCCTTTAAATATTTCAGCCAAGAATGTCCAGTGGGTAGTGGTATAGAATCACAATATAATATACGGCTTCATTTTCAGCCTTATTGCATCCTCAATATTCTTCTCATCCTCAGAAGTAATGTAAATATGCTTTTTCTTGTGCTTTTCGTATTGCTTTACCTTGGCTTTCATAACCTTTTGGTATTCCCTGATGTAATCATAAGGGTGATGGTCAATATAAAGATCTAGCTTTGGTATATAGAAGGAAGCCCTAAAATCATCTTTGTCAGCCCATGTTGCAAATATATTGTATTGGAACAATAAATTGTTATCAAATAAGAAATTAGCAATCATCATCTCTGCTCTTGTCCTAACTAGATGTCCTGTTTTTGTCTTAAAAGTTGGCTCTGCACTTTCAAGTCTTTCCATGATTTCAGATGCTTTTACTTGAATGCCTTTTTCTATTTTAATCTCATCAAATAATGCTATGCCCTCCTTGTTTTCATAATTCTTGTTTAAATTTATCACATTGTCAAATGACTGAACAGCATCTTTTATCTTACCCATCAAAACTTCCATATGTCCTTTGTTGTAACATGCTTCTACGTGGTTTCTGTCAAGCTCTGCAGCTTGGCTAAAGCATTCATGAGCAAGCTTTATGTAGCTCTTTTTTTGGTCTTCTTTTTTATATTCCTCAAGCTTTTTGTCACTTATTTCCCAGTCTGTGTCCATTGCAATTCTGTAAGCACCTGCCCTGTAGCGTCCTTCTAGAAACAGCTTTTTTCGATAGAATACGCTGCCTTTTCCCATCAATGCTCTTACTTTATTTTCATCGTCAGCCATTTCAATTTTTAATGCATTATTAAAATAGCTTATCGCATCGTCAAAATTATCAAGGTAAGAGTAGCAAGCTGCAATATTGTAACTGCATTTAAATAAGAACTCAGCAGCATTCTTGAACAAGTCTTGCTCATTGCCTTTGTAAGGATAGAACTCTAAAGCATTGTTGTATTCCTCAATTGCTGTTTGATACTGCTTTAGTTGCGCTAACCTATCTGCTTCTCTCTTTATCTCTTCTGCTTTGCGCATCTCTTCTGTTTCTTTAAAGGACTCGGTTCTTTCTTTTTCCTTTCTGCGCTCTTCAAGCCTCTTTTTCTGGTTTTCAAAAAACCTCTTTATGTGGCGGATTACCATTTTTAAGTGATTTATGCTAAAAGGGTATATTTAAAGTTTTGGATTTGAAATGAAGACAAGTCCGGAAAAGCAACCATAATAAAATTAAAACAAAAAAACTTTAGAAGAGTTCTTTTTTAAAGACTGCTTTTTCCAAACTAGCTTTTCTCGCACCATACGCCAAAGTGACAAGAAATGCAAGCATGAATGCAAGGGCGGGCATCCCCATATTAACTGTAGGATTCCATCCAGCGACTAAAGCATGTCCCAGGATATAAGCCACGATCATCATGATGACTCCGAAGAAAGACGCAAGCCGTGTCAATACACCTGTTGCTAAAGACAGGCCGATCATGATTTCAAAAATACCAGCGTACCAAATCAAAGTTCCAAAAGCAGCAGGCCCACCTGGCATCCCCCACAATCCAAGCAGTTTCTGCACACCCAGCATCAGAAATAACGTGCCTATGCCTATGCGAAAAATCACGTACAGATAATCGTTATATTTTGTTTCAAAAAAAGGCATAATGTTCAATCCTCCATTTTCTATTTTTCAAGCAAATTCTTTAACTTTTCCAAATCCCTTTTGACTAACTTTGCGTCCTCGGCAAACATTTCGTTGGACATATCTGATCGCTGGTACAAAGTGAATACTAGTTCACTTCCATCATTGTTGGCGAATATGCGCATAGGGTTATAAACCTTTTCCCCATTTGGCAAGGTTACCTCATGATCCAAAATGCCGAATTCATTTTTCTCAGCGAATTTGACTTTTATTGTTCCCATAGGTGATTCTGCAATCCGGTCACCATTGATGTTCTTTATGGAGCCGCTGAGTCCTGCAGCCCATTTTGGAAGATTTTTAGGATTTGAGGCGAATTCGTAAACTTCGTCTGCTGAACGATTAATTGAAATACTGATGTGCTGAGATTTGAGTGTCATTGAAGCCTTTACACCAGTAATCATCTCGCCTCCTTCCGAATTACCCTTGGCTCTATGTGTCGTGCCTGCTGGAAATTCCACTTGATCACCAATTCGATAAATTTTTGTACCGTTGTCATCAGAAATAGTAAGCTCACCGCTTAAAATGACATGAACTGTATGCTGGCAGTGAGTATGCTCATCAGTGTCTATATTTGGTGGTAGTGGACATACTCTAATGTCGCTAAATCCTTCTTTCTTTAGTTTCTTTGTCCATTCTTCATTGTTGCTCATATGCTTTCTTTAATTCCGCAA
>CAZSIU010000053.1:0-5899 GCA_964607225.1 uncultured Methanosarcinales archaeon
AATAGTTCAGAAGAGTTAATCAAGAAAGTTTATGACTTAGTTTTTGATATATTTAAGATCGAGTGTAATATCTATTCTAATAAAGATGGGACGAAGCAGGTTGAAGCACCTTCGATTGTTGGTTATGTTTTGTATAAAGCTGGTGCGCCTGTAGGAAATAAGATTAAAAACAGATTTGATATTCCAGTATGGATTAAATATGGAGACAAAGAAGTTATAGCTAGTTATTTAGGCTCATTAGTTGATGATGAATTTTGCATTTCGCAAAGTAAAGTAATGATATTTAGCCTGAGTAAAAATGTTGAATTAAAAGAGAATTTATTCAATTTTTTTGAAGAAATAAAAGATTTATTTTTGAAATTAAATATAAAATCATATCAAAAAGAATCAAATGGAGTTTTTATACGAAAGGATAATGTTAAGACTAAAGAGATAATATTAAATATATGCGGTCAAAATAATTTTATAAAATTTAAAGAGAATGTTATAATAACAAATAAGTCAAAAATAAACTCTTTAAATAAATTAACCAGTTCTTACATACTAAAACCTTATGACAAATGCGGCTATAATAAAGCTAAAGAAATAGCATTAAGTAAACTTAAAATTGATAATTTCACAACTACACAATTAACCAAAGAAACTACCATATCAAGAGGTTGTTTCTTGAGACATTTAACAAGAATGAAAAAAGAGGGTTTAATAAAAGAAGTAAAAAGACTCGCTTATAGAGAAATTCTTTGGACTTTAAATTATAGTGTTATATGAAAAGTATACGTAAAATCAGGAAATTTTATATACTAGTTGATAAACAAAATAAGGAGGTTAAGATGGAAATACAGATAGTTAATATAGAAAAAATAAAACCTAATCCTTTACAACCAAGAGTTAGGTTTGATAAAGAGAAGATAGAAGAATTATCACAAAGTATTAAGGAATTAAGTATATTACAACCAATTTCTGTTAGACATATAGGAACTCATTACCAAATAATTTCGGGAGAAAGAAGATGGAGAGCAGCCAAACTTGCTGGATTAGAAAAAGTTCCTGTTATTATTAAGGATATTGATGATTGCCAGCTATTAATAGAGTCTCTAGTTGAAAATTTACAAAGAGAAGATTTAGATGATTTTGAAAAGGCTAAAGCATTAAAACAAATAATGACTGAAAATGGTTTTAAAACCCAATCTGAATTAGCAAGAAAATTGGGTGTAAGTTCGACTTTTGTCAGTCAATATCTTTCTATTGTTCCACTTGAAAAAGAAATTAAATCATATAATAATACAGTACCCACAAGAGTTTTGAAATCTATTGCAAGGCTACCTCAAAAAACAATTAGAAAAGAGATAATCAAAAATGTATTAAATGGGACTTTAAGATCTATAAATGTAGAAAAAATTGTTTCAATTATAAAAAATAAAAATACTTCTAAAATAATCAAAAAAGCCTTAATTAAAAATGATTTAGATTTAGATATTGCTCTGGAATTGGAAAAAATTGATGATGAAAGAGTTCATTATAGAGTCATTAAAAAGCTTATAGAGCAAAAAAAGCACAAAGAAGACATAGTGAAAAAAGCAAAATTTGCACAAATGAGAAGTGATAAAATGCTTGATAAATTTCTTGTGCTTAGAGAATTAGAAAAAGAAGGACTTATATTATCAACTTTGTGGGATATTGGACCAAGAAAAAATTATGCTGGTGATTCATCATTTCACGGTAATTCTCCAACACAAATAGTTGAACAGTGTATTTTAAGACTAAGCAAAAAAAATGATCTTGTTGTAGATCCAATGGCTGGTTCTGGAACCACATTAGATGTTTGTAAATTATTAGATAGAAAATGTATAGGCTATGATTTAAATTCTTCAGGAAGAGATGATATAATTAAGAATAACAGTGAGAGAATTCCACTTAATGACAACAGTGTAGATATGATATTTTTACACCCACCTTACTGGAATCTTATTAGATATTCTAAAATGAAAGAAGATGTATCTAATTGTGGATTAGAGGATTTTTACAAAAGAATGAATAATGTTATAAATGAATGCTATAGAATTTTAAAGCCTAATAAATTTTTTTGTATACTTATTGGAGATTTGATAAAAAAGGGTCGATTTATCCCTATTTCACGAAAAATAGCAGATATGATAGAATATATTGGTTTTAAAGATTGTGGCTACTCTATCAAAATTACTAGTGGCTCACAAAGTCAAGTTGTAAAAGGTAAAATATTATATGCAGAATTGGCGTATACAAATAATCTGAAAATAAATCATGATTCAGTTATGTTTTGGCAAAAATAATTTTCTAAATTCTAATTATTAGGTATTGATACACTAAAATTATATATTAAAAAATTTAATATATATTTTATAATATAGAAATATTTATATATAAGTTAAGTTATATTAATTATAACTCAGGTTATAAAGGTGATAATAATGAAATTGTTTGGTTTAAATCAAAATTGGGTCAAATGCGGCCAATGCAGTTCAGAGTTTGATTTTAACAAGAATGAAGGGTGTCCATTTTGTGGATTTGGCTCTAAAAGTAGAAAAGTTGAGATTCAACAACAGGTAAGGGTGGATAACACTCCAATAACAAAAACAAGTTACTTGGCTGTGCCAAATGGCTCTCTACGATTGAAACCTGGTAGAGTTGCATCTATAGAAAGAACAATGTCAGTTGGAAGCTGGGGGATGTTTAATTCTTTTTTCCCAGGTAAAGCTGTTGCAAGGATTCTTGCAAGAACGCTTGAGGAAAGAAAAACTGATTATGTGGTCCTCGATGAATTGGTAGACAGAGTTTCAGCAGTTTTCCAAGATACTTGGGTATCGGAACTAAGAGGTTTTCCTAATAATCCGCAGTCAGACAGCGCATTAAGCAGACTAGTCCATCATTTCGTAAGAACATTTGCTGAAATGGGTTTGTTTGAAGTGAAAGCAAAAGAAACCACCAAAGATGATGTGTGGAACGAGCCCTGGGGTCATATCTTGATCACTTTGACCAAGGAGGGTCTTGAATTTGCAAAGCTCAAGAACAGAATTTTTGATGATCATGACAGTACTCAAGTACTAACAGATGAAGAAATTAAGTGGCTTGGGAATTATTTGAAACGCATTGATAAAGAAGGTTATAGGGAATACTCACTCCTTAAGGCTGTTTATGATTTTATAATATCAGGCCACAATGGAAAGAATGATCTATGGGAATGGTTTAGCAGAAATAGAAATTTTGTAGATTATGTCAAAAATCACAGCAGAAAATCTGCGGATGAAAAAGCTTTTAACAAACAGCTTAAAAATTTATCAACAACTTTTGCCTCTAGCAAGATAGCTCTTCTAAGAGAATTAGGTGTTATTAAAAACAAAAGAGATGATTACACGATAATAGGGGGGTTAGATTAATGCCAAATAATCAAGAAATCTGGAAAGATCTTTTATTAAAGCTAGTTTCTGCAAATACATCTTTAGATATTGATAGGCTATTGACAGTAGAAAAAGTTCTCAGTAATGGAATGGTAAAATGGATTCCTTATGGTGATGACGAAGGTAATTTTCGTATTATTAGTAATCAACAAAAGGACCCTGTTAATGCTCTTGTAGAGAAACCTATTAATTCTGTTGATGCTATACTTCTAAAAGAATGCAAAAAAAGAGGCATTGATCCTGAAAGTGATAAAGCTCCACAAAATATGAGAGAAGCTATTAAATTGTTTTTCAATATATCAAATGGAGATATTTCTTTATTAAAAGAACAAGAAAGAAAAGAAATTGTTAACAAATTAGCTAAAAATATAAAGATAATTGCGGATGGTTTAAAAGAGAGACCAACTATCTCTGTGATTGATAATGGTGAAGGACAACATCCAAGTGATTTTCATGATACTTTACTTTCATTGCAAAAAAAAAATAAAATAAGAATACAATTTGTACAAGGAAAATATAACATGGGCAGTACTGGTGTTCTTAGCTTCTGTGGAAATAATGGATACCAACTTATTTTATCAAGAAAATCAAAAGAATTACTAAATGGCAAAGAGGATTTATGGGGATTTACTTTAGTTAGATTACAACATGGTGAGGACAGACAAATGAAGATGCCCTGGTTTGAATATTGTGTGGATAAAGATAGTAAAGTACTTTCATTTCCAGGTTGTCCTTTATCAATTCTTCCAGATGGAGAAATATTTGAAAGTGGTTGTTATATAAAAATGTTTGATTATGATCTGAAAAATCCATCTATTATAACTAGAGATTTATGGAGAGAAATGAATCGAAAATTAATTTCATTACCATTGCCTGTACTTATACAAGAAAATAGAGTCCAACATTTTAAATTAACAAAAGGTAAAAATGATACTATTTACCTTTTAGGAAATAGAGTCAGAGCTTTAAAAGAACACCATAGTCATGTTAATATATCTTATCCTATCACTGCAGAATTAGGTAAATTTGGTCAAAAGAAGATAGAAATTATTGTTTTTAAAGATCAAGATGAGAAAGGAGATGTACTTCATCAGGATTTTACAACTGAAAGTGAATGTATATTTCTAACGGTTAATGGGCAAACTCATTATGCTTTATCCAGGTCTATTATTAAAAAATTTTATCCTTATTTGGATAGGTATGTCATGATTCATATAGACCTAACGGACTCAGGAAATCTTGTAAATGAAATTTTTATGGGGAATAGGGAAGAAGTTAGGCGTAACGATACTTATAGATTCTTTGAAGAAAGACTTATAACCGAAATAAAGGAAGATCCTAAACTAAGGGAATTGAATGAGCAATATAGGAACAGGGAATTAGCCAGAACTCAACCTGATAAAGGTGAAATGAAAAAAATTTTAGAAGAACTTGTTCAAAAAAATCCTGCTTTATTAAAACTTTTTGGGATTGGTATTGATATTAAAGTTACAGAACCAAAAAATCAAGAAAAACCAAGTATTCCTTATGTAGGAAATTACATACCAACTTTTTTAAAGATAAAGGATTATGAACCACCAAAGTCAAATCCGCTAAAAGATTACATAAAGAAAATTTCAATTAACCGTTATGGCATTTTTAGGTTAGAAACTGACGCGACTAATGATTATTTAAACAGAGAGAGTGATAATGGAGAATTCATTTTTAAACATGGTGATGTTCTAGAGATAGGTGGTGGAAGTCTAAATGATGGTGTTGTTCCTTTAACAATTTCTCCAAATAAAAAAGCTAACTTATTTGCTAGTGATTATGTAACGATAGAGCTCACAAGACCAAAAATGGAATCTTTAATAGTTAGATTTATGGTAGAATTTGAAAGGGAAAGAGAAGCAAATAAAAATCCATTAGGAAAGAAAAAACCTAAAGGTCAAGGTTATGCTCTACCAAATATAAAAAGTATTTTTCAAGATAACTGGGAAAATGATTGGACTGGGGACGATATTTCAAAAGTAAACATAACACCACAAAATATTGATATTATAGTTAATATGGACTCTAATCCACTTCACAATTTTATTAATAACAATCCAGATAAGATTACTGGAGATTTGAGAAAACAGATAGAGGAATCCTATAAAATTTCAATTGCATTATTATCATTTGCACTTGATGTCAAATTAGATAAACTAGAAGGTAATGGAAACAAAGAGTTGATATTCTCTACTGCTATGAAAGGGATTGGAGAAATGATTCTACCTATTTTATTTAGTAAAAAAATCGCTATCCAATTTTAACATATTTTTCTAATATCTCAAAACCTTTTTAAAGGCTTATTCATAAGCTTAATGTATGGGGGTAAAGTTTAAGGAGTTTCTTGAAAAAAGTAAAGGACTAAATAATGATAAGCAATCTGCTGAACTACAGCATAAAAAGGGTAAGCTAACAGCTAGAGAAAGGCTAAAGTA
>CAZSIU010000054.1:0-5878 GCA_964607225.1 uncultured Methanosarcinales archaeon
TCATAAAGGCATGCTGCCCAATCATTACAAAAGCACAATAATGAGCACCTGTAATTCCGATATTGTCAATGTCATTAAAGCGCAAGCACATCTGCGGCACTACAAGAGGATTTGCAGGTGGTTCAACTTCGCCACTTACAACATATGGCTGGAAATCATAAATAGAAGCTTGCACAAAATCTGTATCGTCACGCCATCTTGCAACAACAGGGTAGCGCTTTATAGGTGTATAGCCCCATTTTTTGAACAATGAAGAAAATTCTTCCCAGACTCCAATATAATCTAGCTTCTTTTTTGCAGGTGTATTTCCAATAAATCTAAAACCTCCTGAACAAGCAGGATTGCCACAGACATTGTCATGAGTTACACTCCAATAGAAAGTACCGCATTTTGTGCATTTCTTTCTGCTAAAACTTTCTGCTTTAAGCACAGAAGTAGCATAATACTTATCAGGTTCTTTTGATGCTTTTGCTTTAAAGTCTTTCTTTATTTCTTTGTCTGTTGGCATAATTGTCAAACAATAATAGTAATATTAAAAATTTATTGGTTTATAAGTTAGATTAAGTGTGAGAAATAAAAAAATTACAAACTAATTACTTTATCCTCTGCTTTCTTTAATTGCTATTAATTAAATTAAGAAAAAAGATGAAAAATTTTAATGAATGCTTCTTTCTGCTTGAAGAATATAGGGCCTATACTTTTCCATTACTTTTTCAAACTCTTTATTTGCTCTTGCAAAAACATCTGGATTTTTAACTGCATCATTTTTATCCCTATCGTATCTTTTATAAGGACGAGGAGAAATTCCTCCACCACTGGTTACTACCTTATCTACTAATCCATCTCCATCGCGGTCAACGTATATTGGAAAGTCACTAAAAAAAGCACAACAATCAGGTTCAAACCACTCGATTTTAATTGCACCAGTTGATAAATCCTTTTTAAGATGTGGTCCTGTATATCCCCGTGACTCCACTCTTATCGCATCACTAAACACTTCTACCCTAGGAGGAGTCCAAGGCGATACAATTTCAGTACCAGAAGCAGCGGCAAGTCCAAGAAATATAGCGTATAACCCAACAGGTACTGCAACTACAATACCTACACCTTTCGCTACTCTCCTTAAAGCTGTCCTTAATCTATTATAAGAGGGTTCAGGTTCTTTTTTCATTAAATCAGGATCTAATTGTGCGTCAAGACTCATTATGCTACAAAAATAGTACATTATTTAAATATTTTTCTATCCAAAAGTAGTAGTTATAAAAATATATTATTAAAATTTCAAAAAATAAAAATATAAATAATTCAAAAATAAACTCAATAAAAATGACAAAAATAGCCTTAATCTCAGACATTCACTCTAACTTAGAAGCTTTTGAAGCAGTTTTAAAGGAGATTAAAAAATCAAAAGTAAAAAGGATTTTTTGTTTAGGCGACATTGTTGGCTACGGTGCCTCACTCAATCAGTGCATTGACTTGATAAGAAAAAACAAAATAAAATCAGTAATGGGCAATCATGACTATGAAGCAATAAACCTTCAGGGCATAGAGTGGTTTAATCCTATTGCAAGAAATGCAATTTTATGGACAAATAAGCAATTAACAGAAGCAAACAAAAAATTTCTAAAAAACCTGCCTACTTATTTAGAGTTTGAAAATATGTTTTTAGTCCATGGCTCACCTAGAGAGCATATTTATGAATATATTTTTCCAGACTTAGACGAATTTGATTTAAGAGAGTTTTTTGCAATAACCAAAAAAGATGTTATAGCAGTTGGGCATTCTCATATTCAATTTGTTAAAGAGTTTGATAATAAACTAATTATTAATCCTGGCTCTGTTGGACAGCCAAGAGATTTAAACAATAAAGCTGCTTTTTGCTTCTTTGATACAAAAAGTTTAAAAGTTGATTTAAGAAGAGTAGAGTATGATATAAATAAAGCTGCAAACAAGATTTTAAAAGCTGGTTTGCCAAAATTTTTAGCGGATAGGCTATACTTAGGAAAATAAAAATGCATTTTCAAGACAGGCACGAAGCTGGAATTAAACTAGCAGAGGAATTAAAAAGATATAAAGACAACAAAGATGTAATAATTCTAGCAATTCCAAGAGGTGGGGTTGAAGTTGGGTATGAGATTGCCAAATTCTTGAATGTAAAATTAGACATTATTGTTACTAAAAAAATTGGTTTGCCCGGTGATGAAGAGTTTGCAATTGGCTCTGTTGGTCCTGATAAGAAATTTATGGTAAATGAAGAGACAATTAAAATTTATAATGTATCTAAAGATTATATCAATAAAAGAGCTGGGGAAATTGGCAAGGAAATTGAGAGAAGGTATAAGGTGTATAGGGGAAAATATGAATTACCTAACCTAAAAAATAAGATTGTAATCTTAACTGACGATGGCATTGCAACAGGCTTTACAACAAGGGCAGCAATCAGCTATATAAAATCACAAAAGCCAAAAAAAACAATTTTGGCAGTTCCTGTTGCACCAGCTGATTTTGCTAGAGAAATAAAAAAAGAAGTAGAGTTTATTTGCTTGCATTCAACAAATTTATTTTTTTCAATAAGTCAGTTTTATGACTATTTTCCTCAACTGGAAGATGAAGAAGTTAAAAAGTATCTTAAAGAGATAAATGCTCAAAGTAAATAAAACTTATATTGGCTTATTTTTGATTTCATTAGCGACATTAATGCTAGAAATTTCTTTAATACGGTTTTTTTCAATATCACAATGGTACCATTTCGCATTTATGATTATTAGTATTGCTTTGTTTGGCATTGCTGCTTCTGGAACTTTTTTGTTTGTCAAAAAGGTTAAAAATCCATTATTCCTATCTTCTATATTATTCTCGTTATCAACAATAACTGGATTTTTCATAACAAATAATTTATTCTTTGATCCATACAAAGCAGTTACAAATTTTTCGCATATATTTGTTTTACTATCATACTATATTTTTCTATCATTACCGTTCTTTTTCTTTGGGATTATCGTTGCATTTATTTTTTCTAAAAATCAAAAAAATTCTGGCATTATTTATTTTTATAATTTATCAGGCTCTGCTTTAGGTACAATTTTATCAATACCATTTTTAGCATTTTTAAATGTAAAAATAATTTTTACTATTTCTTTGATTGGACTTTTTTCATCATTATTTTTTGTTAATAATAAAAAACTTTATAGAGTAATTTTATTTTTAACCATTATAAATCTATTATTATTTTTTATAAAATTTGACATCAACATTTCCCAATACAAAGAATTAAATCAAGCACTTAATGTTCCTAATTCAAAATTAATAGCAACAAAATGGAATTCTTTTTCAAGGGTCGATGTTGTCAATAGCTCTTTTACAAGATACGCTCCTGGTTTAAGTTTGTCCTTCAAAGGCAATCTGCCAGAACAAATCGGTGTTTTAGTTGACGGCTCTAATATGAATTCTATAACTAAATATGAAAATCTCGACTTTGTTGATTTCTTGCCAATGTCTTTGCCTTATTATTTAAAGAAAGAGCCAAAGGTTTTAGTTATAAATGCTGGAGCAGGCTTAGATGTTTTAATTGCATTGAAAAATAATGCTGAAATTGCTGCACTAGAAACAAATCCAATAATCATTAATTTATTAAAATATGAATACAAAGATTTTTCTGGTGGCATTTATAATAAAGCTGAAATCTACTTTGAAGAAGGTAGAAGCTTCATCAAAAAAAGTGAAAAATACGATATTATTGTTTTATCTTTAGCAGGAAATGTTTTAGGTGGTCCTTCTGGTATTACAAGTTTAGCTGAAAATTATCTTCTAACTGCTGATGCTTTCAAAGATTATTTTAATGCTTTAACTGAGGATGGACTTTTAATAATTACAAGATGGCTATTTAATCCACCAAAAGAAGAAGTTAGATTATTTTCATTAGCTTTAGAAATTGACAAAGATGGAAAGAAAACTGCAATATTTAATTCTTGGAATACAGTTACTTTATTATTAAGCAAAAAAGATTTAAATAAAAAAAATATCGATAAAATTAAGGAATTTAGTGCAAAAAATAAATTTGATATCATTTACTTACCTCCACAATTTGATTTTGAGCCAAATAAATATGCAAAATTTGAAGAAGCATATCATTACAATGCTATACAAGAGTTGTTAAAAGATAAAAAAGAATTTTATAAGAATTACTTATTTGATATTTCGCCTGTTTATGATGACAAGCCATATTATTTTAATTTCTTCAAATTATCAAAATTCTTTGAATTAAAAAAAATTCTCGGACAAAGATGGAATCCTTCCCTTGACCCAGGATTTTTGTTGTTTTTTATATTTGCTCAAGCATTAATTTTGGCATTGATATTTATTTTTCTTCCATTATTTTTTAAAGAAAAAATAAAGAAAATTCAAAATAAAAAATCATTATTTTATTTCTTTGCGATAGGCATTGGATTTTTATTTATTGAGATTGTTTTAATCCAAAAATTCATTTTGTTTTTAGGACATACAATTTTTTCAACTACAACAATAATATTCTCTATGTTGTTATTTTCGAGTTTAGGAAGTTTATATTCACAAAGAATAGATGTAAATAGTTTGAAAAAAGTTATTTTGATTTTATTTTTATTGATAATAGTTTATTCATTTTTGTCAAAATTTTTCATTGAAAATTTTATCACATTAAATTTAATCCCAAAGATAATTTTAACCTCAATTTTTATTGCTCCCTTATCTTTTTTCATGGGATTTGCATTTCCATTGGGGATTAAAAAAATAAATAAAGAATTAATACCTTGGGCTTGGGCTGTTAATGGCTCAGCTTCGGTTTTAAGTCCGATATTGGCAATAATGCTTGCTTTGTTTGTTGGCTATAATCTTGTTTTTATTTTGGCAGGTTTTGTTTATTTAGTCTCTCTTTTGAGCTTCTCCAGTTAATGGCACAAACACAACACCTGTTATAAACCTTGTTTCTAAGTCGTTTCCTTTCTTTGTGACTAAAGTTAATGTTTGGAACTCTCTTGTGCTGCCTAGCGGAATTATTAATCCTCCTCCATCTTTTAACTGCTCTATTAATGGCGGAGGTATATGGTTTACCGCAGCTGTTACGATAATTGCGTCAAAAGGAGCTTTTTCTTGCCATCCAAAATAGCCGTCTGCATTTTTAACTTGAACATTTTTGTAACCTTCTCTGCTTAATCTTTCTTCTGCACTTTTAGCCAATGGCTCAACTATTTCAATGGTATACACTTCCTTAACTAGTTCTGCTAAAACAGCAGCTTGATAGCCTGAGCCAGTTCCAATTTCAAGTACTTCATCGTTTTTGCCAACATTTAATTCTTGTGTCATTAAAGCAACAATATATGGCTGGCTTATAGTTTGCCCATAACCAATTGGCAATGGCCTATCACCATAAGCATTAGCTACTAAGTTAGCTGGCACAAACCTATGCCTTGGAACTTTTTCCATAACAGCAAGAACTTTTTTATCATAAATATCTCTAGCTTTCATATGGTTGTCTACCATGTATTTTCTTGCTTCATAGAACTCGTCAATTTTATTTGTTTTATTTTGAATTGATTTATTTACTTCTTCAAATTTTTGATTAATTTTGTAATTTTGATTTAGAATTAAAATAAGAATTAATACAATAATTATAATTAAAATAATTTTTAGATGTTTAATATATTTTTTCATCAAGAATAGCAATAATCTTAAAAAATATTAAAATTTTTAAAAAATTAAACTGCTTTGTACACCAAATCATTGGCTCTGACTGGATCGCTAACCTTTAAACCAATTGATTGGCCTGGCTCTGCCATCTCTACTTTTTCGTGCTCAATCTGCATAGAGGTTACTTTTTGCTTAAAGTCGCTTGTGTGCCCTT
>CAZSIU010000055.1:0-5875 GCA_964607225.1 uncultured Methanosarcinales archaeon
CTTCCAGCATTGCTTAATCCTATTTTGTCTTTCATGTTGTAGGAGTTGTAATTAGTCAAAAAATCTGTAAATATCAGCTTCAAAGCCATTTTTCCGTTTTCTGTTATTTCTACCATTTTTCCATACTATAACTTGGAGTTATAGTAGTATAACTTGGAGTTATATATAAGCTTTTGGGTTTTAAAGCAACTGCTGTTGACATAAGAAACATGGCAAGGACTGTGCTGTGTTATGAGTGAAATTATTATTCGAAAGTAGTTAAAAAAGAAAAGATTTAAAAATAGGTGTATAATTCTAATTTCAATGGCAGATAAGAAAACTTTACCTTTTGATGCAAAAACAGCGGGTATAATATTGGGGTGGTTAGAAGGAAGTGATGCTCACGAAGTTATAGATGAAGAAATTTTCGATTTGGATTTACATAGGGTTCATGGTGACGCACTTTCGATTAATGGCAAAGGAGTTTTGTTTTGTTCATCCTTTTCAGAGGATTACTCATTAGATAAATTTCGAAGAGGAGTTATAGAAAAATTTGAAGAAAGCAAAAAAGGAAATTTTTTGTCTTATAGTAAATCTTGGCTTTATATTCCAGATGATAGAAATTATAGAATTTTAAGCATTCCACCACAAGATGATAATCTAACTGATGCTCCTTTAGAACTAATTGTGCAATTACAAAACCCTAAAGAACATAGCAAAAGAGGGTTTAAGCCAGCAACAAAGGAAAGTTTACTGGATAATATCACTGGTTGGGGGCTGGAAGAAAAACATCCTATAGAAATTATGAGAATGGTGGAACAAGTTCCTTCTGTTGCATACTTACCAGGCAGAATAGAAAGCCCTGAAGCAGTTTACAAAAAGCTACTAAGTCATATGCAAGGTAAAGGATTATTACCAAGATAATTTTTAATAAATCTTCTAATATCATAAAAACAATCTTTTCATTAGCTTACTAAATCCTCAGCAACCATCTCGGCACTTTCCTTTTATACTCTAAATATTCTTTTCCAAACCTCTGCTCCATATCTTTTTCTTCAATGTGGACAATAAACAAATGCCCAATTATAGCCATTATGGCTGTAAGAAATAAGATAGAATAAGATTTGTAATAAAAAGCCATTCCTAGCAAAATTAGGAAAAATCCTATTGCCATTGGGTTTCTTGTGTATTTTAAAGGTCCTTTTACAACAAGTTTTTTTGTGGCTAATTTAGTAGTAATTTGCTTAGGAACAGGTGTTCCTTTGCCAAAAGTAATAAAAAAATAAAATACAGAAATTACTAAGATTGCTCCAATAAAAATAAGCAAATAAGCTATTAAATCAAGATTAAAAGGCAATTTGGGCAGGTTTAATGATTTATCAATCCATTTAGATAAATAATAAAAAGCTGTTATAAATATAACTGGAAATATCAAAGTCCAATAATTTTTAAGCTTCATTAATAGCCCTCAAAAATAATTTTCTTATTATTTTTTTCTGAAACTGTAATTGTTTTATTGCTTTTTCTTACTTCTCCAACAACATCCCCGTCTTTAGCAATCTGAAGGATGTCATCAACATCTTCTTTTTTGCAGATCACAAAAAATCCCATTCCCATATTAAAGGTTTTATACATTTGCTCATCTGTAAATTTTGATTCTTTTTGCATCAATTCAAAAATTGGCTGTGGTTTTAATGGTTTATTAATTCTGAATTCAACCTTTTCTTTAATTCTGTTAAAATTTTTTAATCCATAGCCAGTGTTATTTACTCCAATAATATTAAAATTCTTTGATATTTTTGCCATTGTTTGTATGTATATTTTTGTTGGCTTCAATAATATTCTTCCAATTGTAGAGTCATCAAATTTATCTTCTAAAGATAATCTGCCTCTGTATTTTTTTTTGAATTCTTTTCTTGTCTCGAAATCTCCTTTCAATAAATAATGCCTTAAATCTGTGTAGCCATTAGAATGAGTTCCTGAGCTTCTTAATGCAATTATTTTTTGTCCTGGCTTTATTTTTTGTTTCTTAAATTTTTGTTTTTCAATAAAACCAATCATTGAACCAATAACATCAAATGCAAATCCTCTCTTTGGAGAACTCAATAACTCATCTACTGATGCAGTCTCACCTTTCCCAAAATTTATTCTTATTGAATTCCTTAAAATGTTAGATGCATTACATTGTTCCAAGCCTTTTGACATTCCTTTTACTATTTCTCCAGTTATCTTTTTTTCTTGTATTTCTGATTGGCATAATATACAATCCATAAATAAAAATGGACTTACAGCACCCAAAGTTGCTAAATCATTCGCAGACATTGCAACACAATCAATGCCAATTGTGTCATATTTTTCCATTGCTTCTGCGATTATTATTTTTGTACCAACACTATCAATTGCGCTTGCAATATAATGCTTAGGAAAAACCTCACTATTTTCATAAAGCTCAGCAAACATGTCTTTGCTTTGCTTTAGCATATTTGATTTTAAAGAAGAAGGTATGTTTTTTTTGATTGCATCGACAGCTTTGCTTTCCCGCTCTTGATAGCTTGGCTTCATATTAAAAGAGTAAGAATAAGTGTTTATAAAGGTTTTTGGTTGTTAATATTGATTACAAAATTCACATAAGTACGCAGGCCGTTTGAAAGATGGGTATAATTCAAGTTGTCTTAGAAGTGTTCTTATATCTTTAAGTTCTTCAAAGGGTAATCTTCCTTCATTACGGTCTACTAAATCACTAAGTTCTTCATCACTAAAATCTTTTAAAAATTTGTGTTTTAATGGTTCGTTAGGTTTGTTTCCACGAAATACACCTAAATCGACACGCTTTAAACCACCATCTGAACGTATTAAGTCATGAGTAGCCAAAATATCAACTCTGTCAATAATTCCTTTAATCTCAGCATACCTCCTTATCGATTGTGGTATACTGGAGGGTTCATAATAGTAGTTTTGAGTTATCATATCCCCATTATATTGTACCCAGCATCGACATAAATCACTTGCCCAGTTATTGCTTTTGACAAGTCGCTGCATAAGAATAAAGCACAATCTGCAACTTCATCTGCAGTAATGTTTCTTTTTAATGGCGCTTTTGCAACATAATTAAGAAGCATTTCTGGGAAGTTTGCAATTCCAGATGCAGCTAATGTAGCAATTGGACCTGCTGAAATCGCATTCACTCTTATCTGTTTCTCGCCTAAATCATAAGCCAAGTATCTTACACATGATTCAAGAGCAGCCTTTGCAACACCCATTATATTGTAGCCAGGGACAGCTTTTTCGCTTCCCAAATAAGTCATAGCAATTATTGAGCCATTATTTTTCAGCATTGGCATTGCCCTTCTTGTCAATTCTATCAAAGAGTAAGCGCTTACTTGATGAGCAACCTCATAGCCTCTCTTGTCAACATCCATAAACTTTCCTTGCAGATGCTCTTTTTTGGCAAACGCAATGCTATGAATTAAAAAATCAAATTCCTCAAATTCTTCCTGCACTTTTTTGAAGAAAGAATCCATTAAAGCATCATCAACAACATCACATTTTGCATAGACTGGATTATTCAATTCTTTCATCAAAGGCAAGAATAACTGCTCAACTCTCTCTTGATAGCCAGCAGCTATTATGCAGCCAGCATCATTTAATCTTTTTGCAATATGCCATGCAATGCTTTTATCGTTAGCAATACCAAAAACTACTGCCTTCTTACCTTTCAAATCAATTGCAACGCTCATTTTATCACTCTTCCAAAATATTAATTTTTTAAGATTACGTCGAAGTGTCGGAAATCACAGATTTCCGAGCACGCTCAAAAATCTCATAGATTTTTAACGAAATAATCTTGCTTTATAAATCTTGCTGAGAAGCCAGATTTTAAGTTTTTGGTTTGGCATTTTATTTGGAATTGTATTATTTTATTAAAAATTATTGTTTTAAGAAATTATATTCCCAACTATAAGGATAACAAAAATACCAGCAGTATTTAACACATAAGAAATAACAGAAAATATCTCTATTGAAATATTTCTTGAAGCTGCCAATAAGGTTACTCCAATTTCATCAGGCAACGGCGAAGCAATTATAAAGCCTGCTGCAACAGGCAAAAGATTTTCTTTCAGAAAACCAGGCAGCCTTCCATTGAAATATTTAACTATTCTTTCTTTTGACAATTTCTTGATTTCATCTGCAAAAGAATACTTTATGAAGCTGAAAATGAATAAATCTCCTATTAAAGCTCCTAAGCCGCCTATTAAGCTTGCAAAGTATATATTTTGCTGCTGTGCCAAAATAAGGAAAATAGCTGTTGCAGGTGCTGCTGTAAATCCGTAAACAAACAAGATTCCTGCAACAAAAGTGCCTGAATAGCCTAAACCAGTTATGAAATCTTGGAAAGGCACATAATCCCTGCTGTAAAAAAGCAAGTACGCAATTAAAAATGTTATGAACAGTAGCAAAAATTTAGGATACTTGTGCATGTAATTAATCGGCAGCCTTCTCAAATGGTGTAGTCCATAGTGTAAGTTCATATTCAAGTTAATCCTATAACCAGTATATAAATTTTTCTTTTTGTATATTAGTATAGAAAAAAGTATATTAATGATGCCAAAGGCTTCTCAACAAAGCCACACATTAAAAGGGAAATCCAAACATTTAAATATAAGATGTCTACAATAATTACCATTGTAAACATGAGTTATACAATATCAACAAGATTGGACAAGAAAGAAATAATAGAAATAGAAAGCTTTGCTAAGCAGGAAGATTTAGATAAAAGTACATTTGTTAAAAAACTGCTGCATAAAAGCTTAGAGGAGTATAAAGTAGAAAGGGCATTTAAACTTTACAAGGAAGGCAAGGTGTCTCTACGGAAAGCTGCCGTGCTTGCTGAAAAGAGTTTGTGGGAAATGTTAGAGCTAATGAAAAAATATGACGTCTATTTAAATTACGATGTGGAAGAATTTGAGAGGGATTTAAAGAACATCAATACACGAGAAAATCGAAGATTTTCTGTGCCCAGAAAATTTAAAAAATTTTCTCTGGAAAAATGATTATTGTTAGCGATGCTTCTCCAATTATATTCTTACTAAAGTTAAAAAGATTAGATATTCTACGGAATTTATACAAAACAAAAATACTTCTGCCAAAAGAAGTGCATGATGAAATTTGCAAAAAATTAGAAAATTATGAATTGTCTTATCTAAATTCTTTTAAGGATTTATTTGAAACTGTTACAGTGGAAGGCAGTTTAAATATTACAAAACTTGATGAGGGAGAGAACAAAGTTATTTTTATTGCAAAAAATAAAAATGCTTTAGTGATAATTGATGACAAGCAAGGAAGGATTATTTGCGAACAAATAGGCTTAAAAGTAATAGGGACTATAGGAGTCTTATATAAATCACTTAAAGAAGGAATTTTAACAAAAAAAGAATTTATCAGTTTAATTGACGACTTAATACAGAAATACAATTTCAGGATTAGTATCGAACTTTATAATAGTATTATGAGAGAAATAAATAAATAATTTGAGGTAAAAAGGGATTATGCTATTGTAGGAATGTTTTAACACAAGCCGATGACTTAGTATATTTTTCACCAAAGTTTTCACAAATTTAACTCTTTTTTCCAATATTCACAAACCATTTCTGTCTTCTTTGCTGCAATTCCTATATACTTTTCAGGATTGTTTATTATTTCCAATTGCTTTTTATTAAGTTTTTTAAGATATTGTCTTATTGATTTATCCTTTTTAACCAGTTGGATTAATGGTTTTTTGTTTAATTGTGCTTGCAATGTCATTTCCCTTACATATTCGTGAGCATCTGGATGTCCGTTTGTAGCTAATAAAATATAAAGCGGTTCTGCAACAATCATATTTTTATTCATTTCAAAA
>CAZSIU010000056.1:0-5810 GCA_964607225.1 uncultured Methanosarcinales archaeon
CCTCTGGATTAAGTTCTCAATTGTACAATGCAACATGGAATGTGACTGTGATTAACAACTAAGCATAAAGTTTATTAATAACATTTTTTTATATTTCTATTCTGTAAAATGAGAGGTGTAATATTTTTCATATTGGTTATTGCTATAGCATGCCTAAAGGTAGGTGCTATAAGCGTTTCGTCAGACTACTTAGTAAATGACACTATGATGCTGATAGAGGGTAATTCACAAATTTACAAGATAGTTCTCCAAAACCCTACTGACTACGAGACAGGCATGAAGCTGGATTATGACAGTACTTTTATGAAAATAATAGATCCTAAAGAAGTCTACATTTTACCACCTAAGGAAATGTATACTGTCCAGTTTAATGTAACAGCGCCTAAAAAGATTGGCGTTTATACAATTGGCTACACAGTCAGCGAAGTTGAGCCAGGAGGCTCTGGAGGCGTTCCAATAAGACTAAAAATAAATAGAAATTTTAATTTAAGAGTAATTGAAGACCCTGATAAATTCCACATAAGTAATGATTATGTGGCTTATGCTGTTATTATACTTATATTCTTATTGTACCTAATTAAAAAAAAATATGCCAAAAAGCGCACTAGACAAAAGAATAGAAAATTTTTATAGTATAGTATAATAGAAAATTAAATAAATGAATAGTGCAAATTCTTATTAACATGAAAAAAATGAGGATTTTTTTAATCTTGTTAGCAAATTTTCTCTTGTTAATTAACTTTGCATATAGCCAAGGTAGTGTTGGAATTGGACTGCAAATAATAGATACATCTGGACCATTAATTAATTTAATCCAGCCAATTAATAATTCTGGCAGAAATCATGGCAATGTCACATTTTTCTATACTGTAAGCGATGCAAGCAATGTCAGCAACTGTTCTTTGATACTCAACAACAAAATCAATGCCACTAATAACTCAATTTTAAAAGTTCCATCTGAAAATTCTTTTAAATTAAATGATTTGTCTGTAGGGACTTATAACTGGAGCATTAATTGCACAGACCACTTAGGTTTTATTGGCAGCAGCGAAAACAGTACATTTACAGTTATTTTTCTTACGCATTTCAATGGGACTGTAACTAATTTGTCTTTAGTTGATATTACAAATGTAACTAACTTCGTTATTGAAATTTCAACTTTTGGCAAGATTAATTTTAGCGACTTTGTAGATTTAAGCCAGGGTTTTGATTTAAACAAATACATAAACATATCTTTCAACAAAATTGAGCTCAATTCAACTGCATTAATTGCTTTAAACAAATCTGCAACTCTGCAACTAGTTGGATTGACCTTTTCAAATCCAAGAATTGCAAGAGATGGCATTGTTTGTCCAGATACAATATGCAAAAAAGTATCATACTCTGGAGGAGTTTTAACATTTAATGTAAGCCATTTTACCTCATATGGAGCAGAAGAAACTCCAGCAGAAGCTGCTCCATCTGCTCCAAGCGGAGGTGGAGGCGCAGCAGGAGGTGGCGGAGGAGGTGGAGGTGGAGGAGCTCCACCAGCGGTTCCTATCATCACAGACTTTACAGTCGATAAAACTAGCCTTAAAGTTGTGCTTAAGCAAGGCCAAACAAAAATAGAAACTTTAGTTGTTAAGAATGTAGGTACAACAATATTTGACGTAAAAGCATATTTAACTGATATATCAAAATTTAAGGTTTCTCCAGAATTAAATGAAATATCAACTACTTTGCAGCCTAATGAAGAAAAAACAATTGAGCTTGTTTTCAAGGCATTAGAAAATGAAAAGCCAGATATTTATCCTGCAAAAATTAAACTTAAAAGTCCTTCAAAAGAAAAAGAAATTGCTACTATAATTGAGGTGGATTCTGCAGATCCATTATTTGATGTCGATGTCGAAGTACTATCTCAATCAAAAGAAGTGTTTCCAGGGGAAGGGTTATTACTAGAGGTAAATTTATTTAATGTAAGAGGCTTTGGCAGGGTTGATGTTTCTGTTGAATACTCAATAAAGGATTTAACAGGCAATTTAATAGCAAGCGAGCATGAAACTTTAGCAGTTGAAACACAGTCTAAATTCACAAGAGCACTAACAATACCAAGTGACTTAAGGCCAGGCAACTATGTTGCATTTGCAAGAGTAATTTATGGTGATTCAATAGGCACAAGCTCTGATTTGTTTGAGGTTAAAGCAAAAGCTATAAGGCTTTATCCAATCAAAATCGCAGATTATAGAATTATTTTATTTGGTGGTATTATAGTTTTAGTATTGGGTGCTTTAATTTTCTCTGCATATCATTTTGGTTATTTAAAGAAAAAAATGCCTAAAAAAGAGGTTGGAATAAAAGAAATAAAGGAAGAGGAAAAAGCTCAAAAATTAAGGAAAGAGCTTGAAGCCTTGGAAAGTGCATATAAATCGGGATTTATCTCTGAAGAATCTTACCAAAGAGATAAGAAAAGAATTGAGGATAAGTTAAAAAGCTTGAAATAAAATTAAATTGAAGGACTATTAAACCAAAAATTCTTAAATATCGCTTAGTTTTTCTTTGAATATGAAAAGACTGTTATTTTTATTGATAGTTTTCAGTTTTTTATTAGTCCCTACTATACTTGCCAAGCAAGGACACATGAAATTATTGGCTGTAAAAGAAACAGAAACTGGCTATGAAGGCGGAATTGCTGACTTATTTTTAGAGATAAAGCCAGGCTCTGGCAGAGTTTTTCTTGAGACATTTCCTTTGACTAGGACAGATACACAGATGTCGACAAGGTTTGCAAAGGCAATTGCTTGCGACACTATTGAGAAAGATTGTGATGATATTGATTTTTTCTACACAATAACAGCAGACTCTGCAATAATAGCAGGGCCAAGTGCTGGCTCTTCAATTGCAATCCTTACAGTTGCAATGGTTGAAAATCTTGAATTAAATGAGGATTTTGCAATAACAGGAACTATAAATTCTGGTGGCTTAATAGGGCCTGTAGGGGGCTTAAAGGCAAAAATAGAAGCTGCAAAAAAGGCTGGCTTGAAAAAAGTATTCATTCCTTCTGGAGAAGTGATAGCAAGAATTGACAACACAACAACAGACTTAAAAAACCTTTCAAAAGGACTCAGCATAGAAATTGTTGAGATATCAACATTAAGCGAAGCTGTCAAAGAATTCACAGGCAAAGAAATAAAGCAGCAATTTAAAAACATCGAAATAAGCGAAGAGTACACAAACACAATGAGGTCTTTGGCAAAAGAGTTATGTGACAGAAGCAATAAATTAAAAACAAGCATAATAAACCTAAACTACCCTGTTAATGTAACAGCATTAAAGGAAAATGCCCAAAATTTGACTAATAAAGGAAGGACTGCTTTTGAAAAACAAACATTCTACTCATCAGCTAGTTATTGCTTTGGAGCTAATGTAGAATATTCAACTTTATTATTATTATCAAAGAATTTGTCCAAAGAAGAAGCGATAAAAGAAGTTGAAAGATTAAAAAAAGAAATTGCTGATTTTCGAAATAAAGTTGAAAGCAAAGAGAAAAAAACTATTACAGATTTAGAAGCCTATATCGTAGTTAAAGAAAGGCTTGCAGAAGCAGAAGAATCTGCTGGACAGGCTCTTGAAATATTAAACAGGACAAATAAAACTGAAAGGGCTGCAAGAACTTTGGCTTATGCTTCTGAAAGAATTAATTCTGCTTATTCATGGGCAACCTTTCTTGGCAAAAAAGGCAAAACATTCAACTTAAATAAAGATGTACTCAAAAAATCATGCCAGAGTAAAATAAGCGAAGCAGATGAAAGAAAGCAGTATGTTGAATTATATTTTCCAGATAGCTTAGATAGCATAAAAAAAGACATAGGCAGGGCTAATGCAGAGCTAGAAAAAGGCAATTATGAGTTATGCCTTTCAACAGCAAGCAAGGCAAAGGCTGATGTTGACATTATATTGAGTGTGTTTGGAGTTGATAACTCTCAATTTCAAAATATTGTTGAAAGAAAACTGGAGATAGTAAAAAATAACATTGCAAAAGAAGCATCAAAAGGCATTTTTCCAATTTTGGGCTATAGCTATTATGAATATGCCAACTCTTTGAAAGACAGTGATTTACTATCTGCTCTGCTCTACTCAGAATATGCTTTAGAGCTTGGCAACCTTGACATTTATTTCAAGGAAACTGATAAAAAAAAGAAAAGCATTGATGTCAATATTGACAGAAATTTATTAAGCATTTTTTTGATTGGTGTTTTGGTAGGAATTATTGCTGTTTCTTTAATAAAAAGAAAAAGTGCAAAAACAGTTAAAAAAATCAAAAAATAAATATAAACCCAAGCAGAACAATTTTATTGTTGTGTTGTCCTGCCGGGAAAAAAGAGGTGATAGATTATCACTCTAAAATAGAGTGTCTATATTATCACTTTAAAATGAATAAACTTATATTTAAACTTTTCTATTCGAAGCCTATTTTTTCACTTATTTTCATATTGGTTATTGTTTTTTTGATTGGATGCGGAGTTACAGGCAAAGCAGTACAAGAAATCCCACAGGAAATAACTAAAAATCCAGAAGTTTATTTCTGCCCGAAAGATAACTGCGGAAAAGTTTACGAAAATAAAATAAAATCTGCTAATTTTTCTGTTCATTGTGCATTCTATGATATAGATTTAAAAAATATAATAACTGCTCTTGCTAAAAAAAGCAAGACTATTGATGTTAAAGTGGTTATTGACAGCTCAAATTATGATGAACAAATAAAAGGAGATGGTGCAAGGCTTGACAATAACAAACAATTGATGCACAATAAATTTTGTGTGATGGATAATAATGTTATTATAACTGGCTCTTTTAATCCGACTGATAATGATAATAATTATAACAATAATAACATTGTAGTTATTTATTCCCGTATATTGGCAAAAAATTATGAAGATGAATTTAACGAGTTATGGAATGGAAAATTTGGAGAAGGAAATAATGTAAAATATCCAATTTCATTCATTAACAACATAAAAACAGAGAATTATTTTTGCCCAGAAGACAATTGCGCACCCCATATTATTGATTTAGTTAAAAATGCAAAAAGTAGTATTTATTTTATGACATTCAGCTTTACAAATGAAGAAATTGTAGACGAGTTAATAAAAAAAGAAAATTTAGACATTAAAGGAATTTTTGATTCAACTCAAGCATCAAATAAATATTCCCAATTTAAAAGATTGAAAGAATTTGGAATTAAAGTAAAAAAAGATACAAGTAAATATAAAATGCACCATAAAGTTTTCATATTCGACAACGAAACTGTATCAACTGGAAGCTTTAATCCATCACTAAGCGCTGACACTAGAAATGACGAAAATTTACTTATTATTCATGACAAAAAGATTGCAAAAAAATTTTTAGAAGAGTTTGACAATTTGTGGCAATAAAAAACTAGCAAACTTCATAATAGAAAATTTTTTAAATTGAATATCAAATTACATTTTGTTGATAAAAATGGTAGAAGAAGACAAGGAATTTGATGCCTACAATGACAAAGACGAAGATAAAGATGAAGATTATAATGACGATGTAAAAGATGAAGAAGATAGTGATAAAGAAGATGATGAGGACAGCGAAGACGAGGAAGGAGATGAGGAATAAGAGAATGTACTTTTAGACTTATCTACAACAAACTTTATAAAAACACAAATTTTCTGATTCTCTATGAGCGATGTTTTGGTTATCGGTACAGTTGCTTTAGACACAATCGAAACTCCATTTGGCAAAGTTGAAAAAGCTCTTGGCGGCAGTGCAACTTATGCTAGTTTTGCAGCAAGCTTCTTTGC
>CAZSIU010000057.1:0-5703 GCA_964607225.1 uncultured Methanosarcinales archaeon
TGCATGGCTTAAGGCAATTGTTTGAAAATCCAGATTATAAACCAGATATGCTAAAAATCTATCCTTGTATGGTGATGGAAGGCACTAAGCTTTATGAAGACTGGAAAGCAGGCAAATTCAAGCCATTGACAACAAAGGAAGCAGCAGAGATAATTGCAGAAGCAAAACAATATGTGCCAAAATGGTGTCGTATAATGCGTGTGCAAAGAGACATTCCAACATTTGCAACATCTGCTGGTGTAGATAGAACAAATTTAAGGCAGTATATTGAGAAATTATGTAAAGAAAAAGGAATCAAGTGTAAATGTATTAGATGTCGTGAAGTTGGATTTTATTTAAAAAACAATAAAAAAATTGACATCAATAATATTCAAATAACAATAACTGAATATGAAGCATCTCAAGGCAAAGAATTTTTTATTGCAGCAGAAGATTTAAGCAATGATGTTTTGTTTGGATTTTGCAGGCTTAGATTTCCATCTCAATTTTTAAGAAAAGAAATAACTCAAAATTCTGCTTTAATCAGAGAGCTTCATGTATTTTCAGCAGCTGCCCAAATAGGAAAAAAATCAGAAGAAAGCTTCCAGCACAGAGGCATTGGTAAATCACTTTTGATTAAGGCAGAAGATATTGCAAAATGGAATGGCAAGGATAAAATGGTAGTTATTTCTGGAATTGGAGCAAGGGAATACTTCAGGAAGTTTGAATATGAATTGGAAAATGTTTATATGGTAAAAAGTTTGTAAAAAGGAAACGTTTATAAGAAAGCTTATTCTTAAATTATTTTTGTAAAGATTATGAGACTAAGAGAAAAGGTTGCATATTCCTGGCTTATTCCACGCCCATTCTATGTTCTACCACCTGCTGATAATGCGGACACAGGAGTTATACCATTAATAAGTAGGCGAGAGCGTGTTGCTCGTTATATTATCACTAACAGAAGGCTCCCTGACCAACCAAAAGTTATGTACATAGGAAGTGGTGGTTCGGCAAAAGGTTACATTGCAGTTGGTTTGGTAAAAAAATTTCATGAGTACGGAATCAAATTCGATGGGCATAGAGTATGCTCTGTTCAAGATCTCCTTGGATTGGCTGTTTATACAGGTGATTTTAAACTGCTTGAAGATTTCGCACTCCACGTACCCGAGATGCTAAAAGAAAAGTCACTGCCTACTGTTCTGAGAATTGCCGATGTATTTACGCTCCAGCGTTATCATGATAGTATAACTAGCATCGGTCGGTTTGCTCAGCTTCTTAAGGCAGAAAAAATTAAGTTACCTGATGGAAGCTTTAAATTAACGAATAATGGAATTGTGCAAACATCTGTGCTCGAATCTGAATTGAGAAAACACTTTGGGGATACACCTATAGGCCAGCTAAAGGATTTTCACGTAACTGCTATGGATTATACCAATCGAAGACTAGTCTTCTTAGGGCAAGACCATCCGGATATGCCAGCTTACATGGCTTTAATTGCTGGAATGTCACTCTCAAAATTGTTAGCCTTTGTTGCTTATAAAGGAAATATCTATGGGGACTCAGGCAATGTCATGAGTTTTCCTTTAATTGATTTGGTCTTTGACAAACAACTAGGAACTACGAGAACAGTTATAGGTCCGGAGTACACAACCATAGTTGCTGTGAATTTGGGGTACCAATCAAATTTCAGAAACGGCGAGCCTACCGGAGGCATTGGTGGGATAATAAAAGCTGATGAAGCAGAAGCTGAAGCAAGGAATCTTTTACTGGCTGATTTACTAACAGAAAGAATAGCAGGTGTATATCCTCCTGAACTGTTCAGCCATGGAGATAGAAGATACATGAGGACTCTTTTGGTAACGCCTGAAACCAATGATATACCGCCAGCAAAAATCGATATCCCAATGCCGCGTAGAAAGGAGTTAATAGCACAAGGCGAGGAATTAGGTGAACTTGTCGTTAGAGAGTTCAGGCGTGTAACTTGATACCATAAAAATTTAATATATATCAGATTCCCTAATTCTAATGGAGCAATCAATTACCGAAAGCGGCAAAGAAGTAACTTTCAAACCCAAATTCATAGAACGCTACTCAAAATTAACAAACTGGGAAGAATTCAAGAAAGTTTCTTTAACTTTTTTAAGGCGCTCAATAAGAGTTAATACACTAAAAATATCAATAAAAGAACTAAAAGAAAGATTGGAAAAAAACTGGACTTTAGAGCAAATTCCATGGTGCAGGGAAGGCTTTTGGATTGAGCATAGTCAAAAAGAAAGAAGAGACATTGGCAACTTAATTGAGCATTCTTTGGGTTATTTTTATACTCAAGAAGCAGCATCTATGATTCCTCCGATAATTTTAGAACCAAAGCCAAATGATGTTGTTTTGGACATGGCAGCATCCCCAGGCTCAAAAACAACACAGATAGCGCAATACATGCAAAATAAAGGAATTTTGATAGCAAATGACTATACTTATGAGAGAATGAAGCCTTTGTCAATAAACTTGCAAAGATGTGGAGTGACAAATGCAATAATCACGCTTATGGAAGGGCAATGGTTCAAGAAATCCGGCATTGAGTTTGATAAAGTGCTTGTTGATGCTCCTTGCTCTGGCACAGGAACAATAAGGAAAAGCCTGAAAACAATAGGCATTTGGAATCCTGACATGGTAAGAAGGCTCTCAATAACACAAAAGCAGCTTATAGAGACAGGATTTAATTTATTGAAAGAAAATGGTTTATTAGTTTATTCAACATGCTCTCTTGAACCAGAAGAAAATGAAAGAGTTGTTGATTTTTTAATAAGTAAATATGAAAATGCAAAATTGGAAGAAATAAAATTAAATCTAAAGAGAAGCCCTGCAATTCTTGAGTTTGAAAACAAGCACTATAACGAGGAAATTAAAAAATGCTTAAGGATTTGGCCGCAGGACAATGATACAGAAGGGTTTTTTGTTGCAAAGCTCCGGAAAATCTAATCTAATGGTTTATAAGAAACTTTTACTTTTTCTAGAAATGCTATATTCATATCATAACCATATAGAAGCGTTTCTATATGTGCTTTCTTTCCATACGAATCAAATGCGTCAGCTCTATTTTTTCTTAGTTTTGTAAGTTCTGTATCAAAATCCACTTCTTTCAAAGCAGATGTCGGCATACTTGTGTATAATCCATTAGCTACCATTAAGCAAACCCAGTCACCTATACCTATTAACTTTTTCCTTGGCATATAATGAGGATTACTTTCCAGAAGTTCTTGTAAAGACACAACTCTAGCATAAACTGGGTCTTCTTCATGAAACTTAACTATAACACCAATTTGAAATTTTAAAGATTTTGGAGTAAATTGTCTTCCAGCTCCAAAAATTCTACTTATTTTTTCTGATATAGTCATATCAAGAAGGAAATTTATTGTATACTTAAATTTTGAGTTAGATTAAACTAAATTACAAATACTAAGCCCTTGCCTTTCCTGGCCTGCTGTTCCTTATTCCATTCATCTGTAATTCCTTTATTTTGCTTCTTAAGAAATCAATAGTTTTTGAATTGTCCTGATGATTCAATATGCTACCGCATTCAGGGCATCTGTACTCAAGATCAACAGCTTTCTCAAAACCAACTCTTACGCAAGCATTTGGACACAAGTAGAAATTGCCAAGATTAGCTTCTTCTTCTTTAAGCCTTACAGTATACTTTGACAATTTTTCTTTATTAGTTTTATCAAGCAGTTCCTTAACCCTTTTCTTGTTGAATGTCCAGTAGCTAATGTACCAACCTTTTTGTCTATCTTTTTTCCTGTAATAACTGACAAGGTTATGGTTGTAAAGCCTGTAAAGAATATTCCTGACCTCATGAATGTCCTTGTCAACCTTCTCAGCTATCTTAAAGTCAGAAATATTCTTTTTATCTTTAAGATACTGAATTATTCTGATAGAATCTTCCCCAATTACTTCCTTAACTGTGTCGTATATTTTTGTGTTTGTTAGCTTCATTTTGAATTGCGTAGCAATTCCTTCCTTTTTGGTCAAGCTTTTTCGCTTGTCGAAAAAGGTTGGTGCCCTTCATTTTCACCTTTTATATAAAATCCCACTCTTTTAAGGTTGAGCGTAGAAGAAAAGAGGTGATAGAAAAACTCCTACACCCCCTTAAAAGGTGGGATAAATTAAAAATATGACTCATATCCCTAAAACCTTATTACGCTCTAGCTTTTCCACCCCATTTTCCCAAAATATGGGACTCATTAGCTTATGAACATGAACTGCAATAGTTTAGAAGGCTATTGCAGACGTTATGAGTACTTGTTATATATAAACTTTATTATTTTATAGTATATATGTTTTAAAGTATATATTTAATGATATAACTTATATTTAAAGCTTTCGGTCATTTATAAAGACTTTTTAATATATATTAAGGTTTTTAAACAAAACATAATTACCTTTTTAAATGCCAAAAGAGAAAAGCTGCGGTGCTATTGTTTTTAAAACCGCCAAAAATCAGAGATTTTTGGGGCACAGAAAATCCAGTGAAATGCGAGTGAGCTCGCGAACTCGCTCACAACTGTCTGGATTTTCTAGTGAGCAAAAAGACGGCATTAAATACCTTCTTCTGCATTATGAAGCTGGGCACTGGGATTTCCCAAAAGGGAATCAGGAAAAGAAAGAAACTGAAGAGCATGCTGCTGCTAGGGAAGTAAAGGAAGAGACTGGCATTTCTGAAATAGAATTTATAAAAGGTTTTAGAGAAACAATCAAATATTTCTATAAAAAAGATGGAGAGACTATCTATAAAGAAGTTGTATTCTTTTTAGCTCAATCACCAACAGAAAATGTAAAGCTCTCATTCGAGCATATCGGCTATGCATGGCTAAGCTATGAAAATGCCTACAAAAGGTTGACTTTTAATAATTCAAAAGAGTTGTTGAGAAAAGCAAATTGGTTTTTGTATAAAAGCGGTTAATTGAATTTTATTTATAGATAAATTTTTAAATAACTTCTACTATAAGTTAGATATGAAAAGAAAATATACAGTAATTATCGAAAAAGACGAAGATGGATGGTTAGTTTCTGAAGTGGTTGAGTTACCTGGTTGCCATACACAAGCTAAAACAATGGATCAATTGATTGAGAGAACTAGAGAAGCAATAATGGCTTATCTTGGTGATTCTAAAGAAGAGGATATTTCTACAAATTTTATAGGTATACAGCAGATTGAGGTTTAGCCTAATGGCAAAGTTGCCTACCTTGACAGGCAAAGAACTAGGCAAAATTGTTGAAAAATTAGGATTTATTTTTGACCACCAAACTGGTAGCCACCTTGTTTATAAACATCCTGATGGAAGAAAAACTACAATTCCACATCATTCTGGCGAAGAAATTGGTCCTGGATTATTAACTAAGATAATAAAAAGGGATTTGCAAATTACAAGAGAAGAATTTTTTAAATTGTTAAAGTAAAATTCAACCAAATCTTTAAATACTTAAAATTCAAAAACATTTCTATGAAAAATCTAGCAGTTGCAGAGCTTCTTAATGAGATAGCAGATTATCTTGAGTTTGCGAATGAGCCATTTAAAGTAAGAGCATATAGAAAAGCTGCTTTAGTGATAGAAGGACTTTCTGAAGATATTGAGCAAGTTTGGAAAGAAAATAGATTGGAAGAACTGCCGGGTGTAGGGGAAGGCATTGCAAAGAAAATTGACGAATTTCTAAAGAGAGGCAAGC
>CAZSIU010000058.1:0-5622 GCA_964607225.1 uncultured Methanosarcinales archaeon
ATTTTCCTGCTTGCAGAACCTCAACAATAAGCTCCCATGGCACAGGCTTATCTTTATATTTTCTTATAGACCTTCTTGTCCTAATACAATCAAAAACATCCATAATTGATTTTTTAAATAAACTCATTTATATAATTAACTAAAACAAAATCAATAAAATTAATAAACAAAAGAAAAATATCTTAGCTTATGGAATATTCAAAGCTTGTTGACATTTACGAGCAATTAAACAAAACCACAAAAAGATTAGAAAAAACTCATATAATTGCAGAATTCTTGAAAGAAGTAAGTATTTATGATATGGAACAAGTAATGCTTCTTTTGGAAGGGAGGGTTTTTCCAAATTATGATGCTAGAGAGATTGGAGTTGCATCTCGCTTAATGCTAAAATCTTTAAGTGTTGCAACTGGTATTAGCGTTGATAAAATAGAAAATGAATGGAAAAAGCAAGGTGATCTTGGCTTAGTTGCTGAATCCATAGTAAAAACAAAAAAACAAGTAACATTACATTCAACTAAATTAACTATAAAAAAAGTTTTTGACAATTTAAGAAAATTGGCAGAGCTTGAAGGAGAAGGAACTGTAGAGAGAAAAACACAACTAATTGCAGAGCTTCTTACATCAGCAAAGCCAATTGAATCAAAATACATTGTCAAAACAATTCTTGGCGAAATGCGCATAGGCGTTGGAGAAGGTGCAATGAGAGATGCAATCACATGGGCTTTCTTTGATAAAAAAATTGGCTTGAAATATACGAGAGAAATGAATGATATTGAAGTAGAAGACAGGGAGGTTTACAACAAATATATTGATGTTGTACAGCATGCTTATGATATTACAAATGAATTTGCTGAAGTTGCAAAAGCTGCAAAATCCAAGGGTTTGGAAGGGCTTGAAAATATCGGGATGAAGGTTGGCACTCCAATTCAGGTGATGCTGGCATTGAAAGTTGATACAATTGAAGAGGCTTTTGAAACTGTAGGCAAGCCAGCTGCAATTGAATTTAAGTATGATGGCTTTAGGATACAAGCGCATAAAGACGAGAAAGGAAATATAAAATTATTTACTCGCAGACTGGGAGATGTAACAAAGCAATTTCCTGATGTTGTTGAGTTTGTAAAGAAAAATGTTAAAGGCAAAAGCTTTATTATTGATTCAGAAGCAGTTGGTTACGCTAAAAAAACAGGCAAGTATCTTCCATTCCAGAATATTTCTCAAAGAATAAAAAGGAAATACGACATTGACAAGATGGCTTCCGATTTTCCTGTAGAGATTAATGTGTTTGATTTGATATTTTACGAAGGCAAAAGCATGATTAATGAAGAATATGAAAAAAGAAGAAAATTGCTTGAGAAGATAATTAATCAAGAAAAAAAAAAGATTGTGCTTGCAAAAATGAAAATTGCAAAAGAAAGAAAAGAAGTTGAGAAATTCTTCAAGGAAGCAGTTAATGCAGGAAATGAAGGCTTGATGTTTAAGGCTCTTAACGCACCTTACAAGCCAGGCGCAAGAGTTGGCTATATGATTAAGTTTAAGCACATAATGGAAACTCTTGACTTAGTAATTGTAGGCGCAGAATGGGGCGAAGGCAAAAGAGCAAAATGGCTGAGCAGCTATACAATAACATGCCTTAATGAGGATGGAAAATTTGTTGAAATTGGCAAAGCTAGCACTGGGCTAAAAGAAAAGAAGGAAGAGGGGTTGAGCTTTGAGGAAATGACAAAATTATTGAGGCCATTAATAATAAGTGAGAAAGGAAAAGAAGTAAAAGTAAAGCCAAAGATTGTTATTGAAGTTGGCTATGAAGAAATACAAAAGAGTCCTACTTATGGTTCAGGTTATGCATTAAGGTTTCCGAGAGTTCAAAATCTTCGCCAGGACAAAGGTCCACATGAAGCCTCTACATTAGATTATGTGAAGAAGCTGTATGCTTCACAAAAAAAGATTTAGCATTTGTGCCTTTTCATATGCTTTGAGCAAAAAACACAGCCACAATGCCTGCATGTTTTTCCACAATTTCTACATAGCAAAGTTTTGCTGCTGTGCGACCTCTTTGCAGCGCAATAATGGTAGCTGCTCTTTGTGTTTTTTCCGCAAACAGAGCAAATCATAAATTTCACCTCTTTAAATTGTCATTAAATTATTTCTTAAATAAACAAATATATAAATTTTACTTTAAATAAATACATTAAAAACCTTTATATACCAACTAAAAATACTAATTCTTAAAATGATAGTTGGCTTTGGATTTACAAAATTAAGCGCTGAGAAGAAAGAAGCAGCAAAAGGCAAGATTGACATAAATAACAATGTTAGCATTAAAGACGTTAAAGAAGACAGTTTTTCTTTGGGCAACGACAAGCAGAATGTTCTAAAGTTTATTTTTGAGTTTACATCAAAATATGAGCCAGCAATAGGCACAATTCTTTTTGAAGGTGAGCTTTTGTATTTAGAAGACTCAAAAAAGACCAAGGAAATTTTAACCTCTTGGAAAAAAGAAAAGAAAATACCAAAAGAGATTATGGCTGGATTGCTCAACACGATTCTTACCAAGTGCAATGTGCAGGCTTTGATATTAAGCCAGGAAGTTAATTTACCTCCACCAATTCCAATGCCAAAAGTGCAAATGCAAGCTCCTGAGAAGAATTATATTGGATAGTTCTAATAGGTATTTTAATCAAAAGATTTATAAAATAACTATACTTATGAATATCTAGGCAAAATGACGGAGAAAGAGCTAAATCTAAAGGTTGCAGAAGCTATCCAAGATGATGTAAATAAAGGAATTGTTAGAATTGATTCTGGCTACTTGACAGAAGTAGATATCAAACCAGGTGACATAGTTGAGATTGAAGGTGAGCGCAAGACAGTAGCTATTGCAGATCGTTCTTATCCTGGTGATATTGGATTAAACATAATAAGGATGGATGGTATCATAAGAAAGAATGCAAAGACAGGAATAGGCGAGCTGGTAAAGATAAGGAAAGCGCTTGTAAAAGAAGCAAAAAAAGTAATAATTGCACCTGCACGAAAGGGAATTGTCATTAGAGCTTCTCCTGAGATTTTCAAGCAAGGATTGCTCGGAAGAGCTGTTATAAAAGGCGACATTGTTTCTTTAGGTGGAGCAAGAAGGAGAAAAACAACAATGATGAGCAACCCTTTTTTTGACGAAGATATTTTCAGTATTCTTGACGAGAGCATGATGGGAATCGGCTTTGGCGACATAAAGTTTGTTGTTGTCGACACAAACCCAAAGCAACCAGTAATAATTCTTGACTCAACAGAAATTGAATTCCGCTCAGAAGCTGTTGAAATAGAGGAAGAAAGGGTTCCAGACATCACTTATGAAGATGTAGGGGGTTTAGATGAGGAGATTAAAAAAGTCAGGGAAATGGTAGAATTGCCATTGAAGCACCCAGAGATATTTGAAAGGCTTGGGATCGAGGCACCGAAAGGAGTTTTGCTTCATGGTCCTCCTGGAACTGGAAAGACTTTGCTTGCAAAAGCAGTTGCAAATGAGACAAACTCTCATTTTATCTTAATTAATGGACCTGAGATAATGAGCAAGTATTATGGTCAGTCAGAAGAAAATTTGAGAAAAAAATTTGAAGAAGCAGAGAAAAATGCACCTTCAATTATATTTATTGATGAAATTGATGCAATCGCTTCCAAAAGAGAAGAAACAAGGGGGGAAGTTGAAAGAAGGGTTGTTGCTCAATTGCTTGCCTTGATGGATGGCTTGCAGTCAAGAGGAAAGGTTGTTGTAATTGCAGCATCAAATGTTCCAAATATTCTTGATCCAGCATTAAGAAGGCCGGGAAGATTTGACAGAGAATTAGAGATTGGAGTGCCAAATGAAAATGGTAGAGAAATGATTTTAAAAATTCATACTAGGAATATGCCATTAAAAGGAAATTTTGACTCAGAAATTGCAGCTAAGACTTTAAAACAGAAGATAGATGATAAAATACTTGCAATAAACAATAATATTGTTGCAACTAAGGATAAAATTTCTACTGACAGACTTGAAATAGAGAGACTTGAAACAGACATTAAAGGTTTAGAAGATGAACTTAAAGAAGCTAAAAAAGTTGAAGAAAGAGCAACTGATGAAGGTTTGTTAAGACGTATATTGAATAGGATAACTACTATAACTTCATCTATTCAAAGAAAAAAGGAAGATATAGAGAAGAAAAATCTTGAGATAGAGAATTTAAGGAGCGAAATTAGAAAATATAATAATAACTTAAGAAAGTTAGAAGAAACAAAAAGCATACTAAAGGAAAAAAAATCGATATTAAATGAGATTATTGATACGATAAAGGGAATAGAAAATGCAATTGAAATCTTTGCTGACAATGTTAATGACCCTAGAATTAAGTTTATCGATTTAACTAAAAATAAAATTTCAGAAAGTGTTTCTAAAGTTACAGCAGACTTAATTGAATTAGGTATTATAGAACCTCATTTTTATCAAGAAGTGCGTCAAAAAGCCATTCCAAAAGAGATAAAAGAAATAGCAAAAATAACTCATGGTTTTGTCGGCGCTGACCTGGCTTCATTAGCAAAAGAAGCAGCTATGATTGTGTTGCGTAATGCTATAGAAAAGGATGGTTTAAAACTAAAGGAAGATGAGCCATTGCCAAAGGAACTGCTTGAAAAGCTTGTAGTAAACCAGCATGATTTTAAAGAGTCTTTGAAGGTTGTAAGGCCATCTGCTCTTAGAGAAGTTCTTGTTGAAATTCCTAATGTTAAATGGAACGATATAGGAGGCTTGATTGATGTCAAGCAGGAGCTTATTGAGGCTGTTGAGTGGCCGTTAAAGCATCCGGAATCTTTCAAGAGGCTTGGAGTAAAGCCTCCAAAGGGAATTTTGCTTTTTGGGGCTCCTGGAACTGGAAAAACTTTGCTGGCAAAGGCAGTTGCAAATGAAAGCGAAGCAAACTTTATTTTGGTTAAAGGCCCCGAGCTCTTATCAAAATGGGTTGGTGAAAGCGAGAAAGCTGTAAGGGAAGTTTTCAAGAAAGCAAGACAAGTAAGCCCATGCATTATATTCTTTGATGAGGTAGATGCTTTAGCTCCAAGAAGAGGGATAAGCTCTGACAGTCATGTTAGTGAAAGAGTTGTAAATCAATTGCTTACAGAGATTGATGGCTTAGAAGATTTGCATGATGTTGTTGTGATTGCAGCAACTAATAGGCCTGATATTGTAGATACTGCTTTGCTAAGGCCTGGCAGATTTGACAGAATGATTTTAACACATGTGCCAGATGAGCAAACAAGGCTTGAAATCTTTAAAGTGCATACAAAAGGAATGCCTATAAGCATAGAGCCTAAGAAGAAAGTGGTAGCAGCTAAAGTAAGCAAAAGTGGTGAAGTTTCAACAGAACTTGAGTCTGATACAGAGGAAAGTGAGATAAAGTCTAGAGAAGAATTGCTTAGATATTTAGCAAAGAAAACAGAAGGCTATGCTGGCTCCGACATAGAAGCAGTGTGCAGGGAAGCGGCAATTCTTGCTTTGAGAGAAGATATTAACTCAAGAGAAATTTACAAAAATCATTTTGAGTTAGCACTTGAAAAAGTAAGGCCAAGCATTACAAAAGATGTAGAAAAGGCTTATGA
>CAZSIU010000059.1:0-5616 GCA_964607225.1 uncultured Methanosarcinales archaeon
TTGGAAAATATTTTTTTATTGTTTTTATAATTGCTTTATTTGATTCTAAATCAGCAGTTGCAACTAAGCTTTTGTTTGATTTAATTTTAATAATTTCTTTCTTGCCGTAATATTTAAGAATTGCTTTAGATGCTTGTTTTGCTGCGAGAAGCATTACTTTTTTTTCTTTGGAAAGATTCATAAAAAACAAATAGGATAAGTATTATTAAAATGTTTGGATTAAATTATTTTAAATATACAAATTGATAGCGAAAAATTTATATAATTATAGACAATTTCTTACCTAAAATTTTAAGGTGATAAAATATCTCTCACGAAGATTTAGAAATAATTGCACGAAAACTTGTTGAAAAACCTAAAGGAATTCTAGCAATAGATGAAAGCATAAAGACTATTGGAGATCGTTTTGAAAAAGTCGGATTAGAAAATACTGAAGAAACTAGAAGAGCATATCGTGAAATGCTTATCACAACTCCAGGTTTAGGTGCCTATATAAGTGGTGCAATTTTATTTGAAGAAACACTTTATCAAAAAACGCAAGATGGCACACCTTTTGTTGAAGTTCTTATAAGACAAGGTATCATGCCAGGCATAAAAGTGGACAAAGGGCTAAAAGAATATCCAGACTTCCCAGGTGAAAAGGTTACAGAGGGTTTAGACGGACTAGATCAAAGAGTAAAAGCATATGCACAACAAGGTGCAAAATTTGATAAGTGGCGAGCCGAATTTACAATCTATGGTGACGAAAAACCATCTAATGTTGTTATTAAAGAAAATGCACGAAGATTAAAGCAATATGCTGGTGAAAGCCAAGCAGAAGGATTGGTTCCGATAGTTGAACCAGAAGTCAAAATTGATGGCCCCCATACACTTGAGAGATGTTTTTATATAACTCGTCTTGTGCTGGATGAGGTATTTAATGAACTCATTAAAGGTGGTGTTAATCTTAAAGAGATGATACTCAAACCAAATATAGTTGTTCCTGGAAAAGATAGTGGTTTCAAATACAGCGCAGATGTGATAGCCGAAAAAACAGTTAAAGTGCTTAAGGCGACTATTCCACAAGATGTTCCAGGCATTGCATTTCTCTCAGGCGGTTTAAGCGATGAAGATGCAACTACCTTTCTAAATGCAATGAATCAGTTATATGGTCATGAATTACCATGGAATCTTACATTCTCTTTTGGACGTGGCTTACAGAGAGAACCGCTTAGAGTATTTGCACAAAAAGGTCCAAATTACATCCAAAAGGCACAAGAGAAACTTTTAGGAAGGGCTGAAGAGGCGTCCTTAGCAACTTTAGGGAAGTATAATATTAGCTAAAAAACAAAAAATTTTATATAAGTAATATCAAAAGTAAAAAAGGTGGTTCTGTATTGGTTGAAGGAATAATCGCTAAAAGCTATGGTGATGCTTGGCTCTTAATAACTGGCGGAGGACATGTAGACTTTGGCTCTGGTCTTGAGACTGTGATTAATGCTGGCAGAGAAAGGGGTAAAAAAATTCTTGCATCGGCTGATGGGTGGAAAGGAATTTCAAGTTCTCCACCATTTGTTTATGATATAACAGACTATCCAGTTGAAAACCTGAGATATTTTGGAGGCTCATTTATTGGCTCTAGTAGAACTAAACCCAAGGACCCTCAGCTTGTTGTAGACAATATTAGAAAATATGGGGATGTTGTAGTTATTACTTATGGCGGAGAAGATACTTTAGGGGTTGCATGGAATTTACACAGAGAGTTTGAGTTGCCTATTGTAGGCTGGCCCAAAACAATGGATAATGATTCACAAGGAAGTCATGCCACTATTGGTTATACATCAGCAGTTTATCGTGCAGCTCAAGCAACTAGGGAGGCTTTTGACTATGCATTCACCCATTCTAAAATTGTAGTGCTACCGATGTTTGGTAGAAAGTTTGATTGGGTTTCAGGAGGTGCTGCTGACTATGGTTTTGCAGAATATGTAATTCCAGCAGAGAGGAAAGACCTCACCTTAGCTCAGGTTGCAGAAGGCATTAAAGAAAAAGTAAGAGAGAATAACGAAGTATACAGAAGACCATTTGCAGTAGTTGTGGTATCAGAGGCAGCTGACCAATTAATCGGTTTGGAAGTTTTCCTAAACAAATATCTCCAAAAGAGAAATTTTGATGAATTTGAGCACATAAAGCTTAGGCCGGAAGCTTTAGCACTAGCTCTGGAAGATGCTCTTAGCGAATATCTTGGAGTAAAAAAAGAAACAGAAACTATAGTGTCAAAAGTACTCACGTATCATTTAAGAGATGGAAAGCTATATGGGTTAGATGAAGTATTTGCAAGAATGACTGCAGCTGAATGTATAAGGTTAATAGACAGAGCAGAATTTGGAAGAGTCGCTACTGTACAAAATCCTGAATACTCTGGTAATTGGCCAAATGATCCTTCAGCTTGGATAAATGCTCATGGCACAACACTTTTTGTGTCTAGTATCCCTTTAGAATTAGCTGCACAAAAAAAGCCTGTTGCAGGAACACCATTTTTTGATTATGACGAATTAAGTCCAACTAAACAGATGAGTGCTTATTTAAGAACACTACTTGGCGAAAAAAATGTAAATCCTCGTGATAAAATTACCCATCTTAAATTAGCAGCGCCTGTTCGCTATGAGGATTTACCTTCATAGCAACTACAACAAATTTCTTTATAGTTTAAATTTCTTTAAATTATTCTCAATTCTCTCCAAAATATCCTCATTCTTCGCCTTAAATTCTTTTCCAGTTATCATTTCATAAGCTTTAATATATCTTTTTGCTGCTTCAATCTTGACTTCATCTGGAATTTTTGGAATTGGACCATTTCCTATAAAACCTTTATTTGCAAGCCATTGCCTTACATATTCCTTGTCAAGTTTTTGTGGCTCTTCACCTTTTGAGAATAATTCTTTATAAGTGTCCTTAATCCAAAATCTAGAAGAATCTGGTGTATGAATCTCATCAATCAAAACAAGCTGTCCATTTAAATCGCCAAACTCGTACTTTGTATCAACCAAAATAAGGTTATTTTTTGCTACAAGCTTTGTTCCGAAGTCAAATAAAGCAAGAGCTGCTTTTTCCATCTTTCTGTAGGTTTCTTCGTCAACAATTCCTTTTTTTATTGCTTCTTCTCCAGAAATGAGTTGGTCATGTTTGCCTTCGAATTCTTTTGTTGTTGGGGTTATAATTGGCTTTTCAAATTTTTGATTTTTTCTCATTCCATCAGGCAGTTTATTGCCACAAAAATTTCTTACTCCCTTTTCATAATTATACCAAGCAGATGTTGTTGTAACACCAGTTATATAGCCTCTTACCACCATTTCAAGCGGAATTAATTCACATTCATTTACAACCATGGCATTTGAGTCTGGAACATCAATTACATGATTTTTAACAATATGCTTTGTTTTTTCAAACCAGAAAGCAGAAGTCTGATTCAAAACTTGTCCTTTGAATGGGATTGTGCAAAGCACTCTGTCAAAAGCAGAAATCCTGTCAGTTGTTATAATTATTCTTTTTCCATTTAATATATAATTATCTCTTACTTTGCCTTCGAATTTTTTGCCGAGCTTGAAATTAGTCTTATCCAAAGTATGATTAAGCTGGTTTTTTAGAATAGTGTTGGATAACATTTTAAATAATATTTTTATAATTTTATAATTTATTTTCAATCGGTGCTTCGCACAATGACTTGTGCTCGGCAAAAATTTACTGCCAATAATTTTTGCCTCATCTATTTATTCAATAATAAATCACAAGCGGTTTACTTTTATAATGATGTGAATCACAAAGTCGCTCTCGGGATTGTTGATTTTTATTTTTTATTGGATTATTCTTTTTATTTATTCGCTTCCAAAACCTTTTTTCCCATCTCATTTCTGTATGTGATTAACATTTCTTCATACTCATTGTCAATGTTCATTATCTCAATTGCTGCAACTGCTGCATTTACACCATTATTAATGCCAACCCATAAGCCATGGCTTGTATGCTTTAAAAAATTTAAAGCAGCCTCTGCTTTGTCATCCTTTTCCAAAAGCAATGGACAGTAAATAACTAGCTCGTTTTTTTTCTCGATGGGCTCATCAAAATATGTGAATTCTATATTAATTGTATTGGGATTTGGCTTATTATCAAAATTTGGCACTATTACAAATCTTTTCAAAGTTTCAACTGCTTTCTTTACAGCTTCGTTATTTTTGTCCCCAATTATTGTTATGCTTTGATATTTTTTAATCATCTTTGCGCAGTTTTGTGCTGCAACTTCTCCTCTATTAACACCAACTGCTAAAACTGGCGCTCCATGTGGCATTTGGGCTATTGAAAGCAAAGCATCCAGTCCTTGATAATTGCCTTCACAAGGAACGCCAATAACGGGCCTTATAGTTCTTGCTGCAACTACCCCTGGCAAATGCGCTGCCAATCCAGCCCCTGCAATTATAACAGCATAATCATTCTGCAAGGTTTTGTTAACATCATCTGGAGTTTTATGAGCAGAACTAATTCTTAAATCAAACTCAACTTTTTGCTTTTTTAATTCTTTAGCAATTTCATTATAGACTTTTTCATCAGTTTTAGAGCCAAAGATAATTAGCGCTTTTTTCATTTAAACACCTACAAAATCATATATTCCTGATAATTCTCATTTACAAGCAATTCTTTTGCAGCCTTCTCAGCAATTTTTCTTGCTTCTTTTTCATCAGCATCAATTGACAGACTCCATAAAATTGCTTTTTCAACTTTTCTAATGTTTTTAAATCCAAGCCTATTTTTCAATACAGATAATATACCACTTCCATCATCATTTATATTTTTTACTAAAATTTTTATTGAATTATCTTTTTTGATTGAAAAATCAAATGAATGTTTGTTAGCATTGACTAAAATATCAACTTTACAGATTTTCTCTTTAAATTTATTTTCATCACCTTCAACCAGAAATTTATAATAATCTTCTCTTTTAACGTCTTTAACTTTGTTAAATCCAATTTTTTGGAGTGTTTGCAATGCTGTTACTGCAGTGTTATCAGGCACCTTCAATCCTACAATCATATCAACTGTTTTTGGCATTTTGAATTCTTTTTATTGTTTTGTTAATGTGAATTTTATTTAATTTTTATTGTGTTTAATTTCTCACATGTCGAAAATCTTCGATTTTCGATCATGATCGAAAATGCAAAGCATTTATCGACATGACGCATTAATATTATAAATTCAAAAAATATAAAAATATTATTTTATTAAGGCTTTAAGACAATCTTCCCAAAATTTCTTCTTTCTTCCATATATTTATGAGCCAAAGCTGCATCTTTCAATGTAAATACTTTATCAATTATTGGCTTGAGTTTTCCATCTTTAACTAACTCAAATACTTCTCTAATCTCTTTTTGTGTTACACCTGATGTTCCAAGCATAATTAAATTGTTCCTGTAAAAGTGCTGGACATCAATCTCAATTTTATTGCCTGCAGTTGTGCCTAAAGTTACAAGTCTGCCACCTTTTCTTAAGCAATTTATGCTTTTTGGCAATATATTGCCGCCAATCTGCTCAATAACAACATCAACGCCATTGCCATTTGTTAAGTATCTTACTTCTTCGTCAAAATTC
>CAZSIU010000060.1:0-5546 GCA_964607225.1 uncultured Methanosarcinales archaeon
AAAATTGCAACATTGCAAGAAGCAGACACTGTTGTTAATGCTCTTGTTGGCTCTGTTGGGATTGAACCAACATACCATGCAATAAGAGCAAAGAAAAGTATTGCATTGGCAAATAAAGAAACTCTTGTAGCAGCAGGCTCTGTTGTTATGGAAGAAGTTAAAAAAAGTAATGTGAGCTTAATGCCAATTGACTCTGAGCATAGCGCAATTTTTCAATGTTTAAATGGAGAAAATACAAACGAAGTTAGCAAAATAACAATTACTTGCTCTGGTGGTCCATTTAAAAATTATACAAAAGAACAACTGGAAAATGTGATTGTGCAAGATGCTTTAAAGCACCCAACTTGGAGTATGGGCAATAAAATAACAATTGACTCTGCAACCTTGATGAATAAAGGCTTTGAGGTTATAGAAGCGCATTGGCTTTATAAAATTAGTTATGAAAAAATAAAAATTGTTATTCATCCTCAAAGCATAATTCATTCTTTAGTTGAATTTGTTGATAATTCTGTTATTGCACAACTTGGCTTGCCTGATATGAAAATTCCAATACAGTACGCTTTAACATATCCAAAAAGATTTCAAAGTTTATCAATGCCATTGGATTTAATAAAAATAAAAAATCTTGACTTTAAAAAGCCAGATTTTGATATGTTTCCTTGCTTGAAATATGCATATGAATCAGGAGCTATTGGAGGAACTTTGCCAGCTGTAATGAATGCAGCAAATGAAGTTGCAGTTTATGCTTTCTTAGACAATAAAATAAGATTTTTAGACATTCAAAGATTAATTAAAAAGATGATGGAGGAGCATAATTTAATTAAAAATCCAACATTAAAAGAGATTCTTGACATTGACAAAAAAACAAAAAAAGAAGCAAAAAATATAATTGAAGAAGAAATGCTTGTTGAAAGTTAAGTTTATATGTTTTTAAAAATAAAAATCAATAAATTCTAAAAATGAATTTTGCAATTGTAGTTGCTGCTGGCAAAAGCAAAAGAATGAACAAAAATGTGAATAAAGTTTTTCTTCCATTATTAAATAAACCAATGATTTACTATGCAATAAAAAATTTTCAGGATTGTGATTTAATCGATGAAATTATTGTTGTGACAAGAAAAAATGATGTTAAAAAAATCAAGGGAATAAATCAACAATATAATTTTAGCAAAATAAAAAAGATAGTTGTTGGCGACAAAGAAAGACAAGATTCTGTTTATAACGGCTTGATGTCAATAAAGAATGCAAAAAACGATGATATTATTGTTGTGCATAACGGAAGCAATCCTTTAGTTAAGGAAAATGAAATTATTGGCTGTGTAAATGCAGCAAAGCAATATGGTGCAGCTGTTGTTGGATTTCAATTGAAAGATACAATCAAAAAAATAAATGATGATTTTGTAGAAAAAACAATTGATAGAATGAATATTTATCAGATTCAAACTCCTCAAGCAATAAAATATGGCTTATTTTTAGATGCTTTTAAAAATGCAAAAAAGAAAAAAATCATAGTTACTGATGATGTTGCACTTGTTGAGGCACTAGGAAAAAAAGTTAAAATTGTACAATGCTCATATGAAAACATTAAAATAACAACTGAAGATGATTTAAAAATAGCGGAAGGGATTTTAATAAGGAGAAATAATACAAGCACGAATTTTAGAATAGGTTTTGGGCAAGATAGCCATAATTTTTCTTTAAATAAAAACAAAAAGCTAGTTTTAGGCGGCTATAAACTAAATGAAATTGGCTTAGAGGCAGATTCTGATGGTGATGTTGTTTTGCATGCTTTGTTTAATGCTATAAGCCAAGCAATTGGCGATAGGTCTTTGGACTATTACGCTGGTAAAATGTATAAAAAAGGCATAACTGATAGTAAGAAGTATTTAAAAATAATTTTGAATAAATTAAATGAAAAAAACTTGAAAATAAACAATGTCGGTATAATGGTAGAGGCAAGCAAACCAAAGCTAGAAAATTATACTGATAAAATAAAGGATTCACTATATAAAATACTAAAGATAGAAAAAGAAAATATTGGAATTACATACACTTCTGGAGACAAACTAACCTCTTTTGGACAAGGCAAAGGCATGCAATGTTTTGTTGTTGTAAGTATTAGATAAATTTAAAAAAAGGCAATCTACAGCAAATAAGAATGCTAGATGTAAAAGTTTATCACGCGAGAGAATATGTTGGGCGAGCACCATTGGTCAATGGAGAAGTAGGCCCAAAAACATTGGAAGGGGAGTTATTTGAACATATTATACTTGGCCATTTTAACCCATTTTGGATGAATAGGATGGGCATAGCAAGAGTAGATTTGGACAGATGGAAGGAAAATAACCTTTCTACAAACGGTATTAACGGGATTGTGGAAACAATATACGAACGTCTAGAAGAACCTGTTACCAGAACTTCTAAAAGGATAGTTGATTCTGGTGTTTTTATGACAATCGGGGAATATGGAGGTTATTTAGTCAAAAATTTGATTTACATCGAACAATTATTTCCGAATGTGATGGTAGAGTGGGCAAGAGTTAAGAAAGCTTTTCCTGCTGCAGATGAAATAGAACTAAATCTTGATGTAGACGATAAAGACACGCCAGATAAATATGCAAGAAGTGAAAGAGACTTATTCTTACTAGAAGAGTGAAACAGGACAATACGACTCTAACCCAAAATTAGCAAATATTATATATGAAAATAATATCACAAGTTATATGTCAATTGCAGCATACGCAAAAATCAATCTTTTCCTCAGAATAGGTAAGAAGCTAAGCTCTGGCTATCATAATATACAAGCAGTAATGCAAAAGATAGAGCTAAGCGATAACATTACTATCGAGCCAATAGCTGAAGACAGAATAATAGTTGAGTCTACTAATAAAGAGCTCGAAAATGAAAATAATTTAGCTTATAAAGCAGCTTTTCTATTAAAAAAGAAATATAAATCAAGGCAAGGTGTCAGAATTTTTATTGAAAAAAACATACCTATTGAAGCTGGTCTTGGTGGAGGAAGCTCTGATGCTGCAACTACATTGCAAAACTTAAATAAATTATGGGGCTTAAAACTAAAGGAAAAGCAACTAATTGAGATTGCTTCACAAATCGGCTCAGATGTCCCTTTCTTCATAGGGGAAAATGCAGCATTGGTAGAGAGCATAGGTGACAAAATAAAGCGTATAAAAAAATCATTCAGCATAAATATTGTGCTTATAAATCCTGGCTTTAGAGTCTCAACTAAATGGGCTTACTCAGCTTTTGACAAGCAAAAGCCAAAAATAAAGACAAAAGCAAACATTAATGCTTTGGTTAAAGCAATTGAAAAAAAGGACATAAAGGAAATAGCAAATAATCTGCACAATGATTTTGAACCTATAGTTACAAAAAGATACAAGGTAATAAATGAAATAAAGAATAATTTGTTAAGAAATGATGCGCTGAATGCTTCTGTTTCCGGCTCAGGTCCAACAGTTTTTGGTGTCTTTAACAGCATTTACGAAGCAAGAGAAGCTTTTTTCAAGATGCAATATGACTATCCATTTGTTTTCCTAACAAAAACTATTTAAAAGCAAAGAGAAAACTTTCTTGAGGGGCATATGGTATTAGCTTATGTAAATTACTTTGCAATGGTAGTTGGTTATATAACTATAGTACTTATCGTATTAATTGTTTTATTCTATATATTTTTAGTTTTTAAAGAGAAATATGAAGATTGGAAATGGAAAAAAGAGCATGAGAAAAAGCGTAAAGAGCAAGAAGAACAAAAACAAGAAGTTCCAAAAGAAGTTGCCCAATAAGCCAAAGTAGAAATAAAGGCATAAAATGGAAATCAAAATTGCTAAGCATGCTGGATTTTGTTTTGGGGTAAAGAAAGCAATAGAAATAGCAGAAGAAGTTGCTCAAAATAATGCTAAGACTTATGTTATTGGACAGCTTGTACACAATGAAAAAGTTATGAAGGATTTGGAAAATAAAGGCATTATTTTTGTTGACAACATCGATGATATTCCAGAAAATGCAGTAACTGTGCTGAGAGCACATGGCGAACCAGGAACAACTTATCAAATTCTTGAAGAAAAATCAATAACAAAAGGAAAAAATCTGAATGATGCCACATGTCCTTTAGTTACTCTTGTTCATAATGTTGCAATTAAGCTAAAAAATAATGGCTATGAGGTTATTCTTTTTGGCAAAAGGAACCATCCAGAAGCAATTGGAACAAGCTATCATCTAAAAGGCAATGATACATTTATAGTAGAGCACCCTGAAGATTATGAATTAGTTATTGCTCATATCAATCAGAATAACTTTGAAAAAGTAGCTCTTATATCACAAACAACAATGTCAGTTTATGGTTACAAAAAATTAATTGAAAATTTAAATAATGTTTCGGATGAAAAATTTGAGGAAATTCACCTAAGCATGAAAGACTTGACAAAAAAATATGGTTATGTAGATACGATATGTAATCCTACTAAGCAAAGACAAAGTGGCACAGAACAAATTGCAAAAGAGTCTGACATTGTAATTGTTATAGGCGGCAAAAACTCAAGCAACTCAAAGGAGCTTTATGCAAAGTGCAAGGAACTTGGTGTAGAAGCTTATTTCATTCAATCAGAAGAGCAATTACAGAAAGAATGGTTTATCGGCAAAGAAAAAATTGGCGTGACAGCAGGAGCTTCTACACCAGATTATTTGATAAATGATGTTGCGAATAAGATAAAAGATTTGACAAATTAGAATGAGTAGAATTCCTAAAATTTCTGACGAGAGACTTGAAGAATTGGCCAGTCGTATTAAACCTGTTGTTAGGTTTATTAAGATAGAGCACCCAAATTTAGTTATTTTTAGACAAAGTTCAGATGGAGATTTATATTACATAGAAGATGGTGGGCCAAGAAATTTTTCATTTATTCGGGACGCTAAAGCAAAATGTTTAGCCGATGATATAAATCTAGATCCATATAAAATACTCAGAACTATACACAATTATGCTACACCTGCAATCTTTCATCCATTACTTGAAGATGTTTTAGCACAAATTCCTGAAGAAGATATCGGAAGAGTTGTTGCATTTGAAACAAATCATGTAGGTTTTACAGAGGATGAAAGATATCATTTGGCAGAAACAAAACTGTATAGAGGAAAATAATTCACTCACCAAAAAATCCTATTCTTTCTGCATCAAACTTCCATGCTTCTGGAATTCTGCCACTTCTTTTATAATACTTTACCAATTTATTAATTTTTGATTTTGTAATAAGCAAGCCTCTTGCTGCCGTCTCATCATGCTTATTTGCTTCAAGATGTTTTCTTATTGATGCAAACTTTTTAAATAAAGCAGTTAAATCTTCTGGCACTTCTGTAAGCAATTTCTTTTCTTTAAGAATTGCGCTTATTGATTTGCCACATAATACAGAGACATTTGGAATACCATAAGTATCTCTTAGCAATACGCCAATTTGAGAAGGAGTTTTTCCATCCTTTGAAAGTTTTGCTATTAGCAACTCTGTTTTCTTCGCATCATACAATATCCAAGA
>CAZSIU010000061.1:0-5507 GCA_964607225.1 uncultured Methanosarcinales archaeon
ACCTCTTTTGGCTTTGGAGAAGCATCAATATCAACAAGCAATTTTTTCTTTTTGTAATAATCAACAAGAGGCTCTGTTTCTTCTTGGTAAACTTGTATCCTTTTCCTTACAGTTTCTGGCTCGTCGTCTTTTCTCATTACAAGTGAGCTACCACATTTATTGCAAGTATCTTTCTTTTTTGGCTTCATTGTTACTAGATTGTATAAAGCTCCACATTTGCTGCACATTCTTCTTTGTGTTGACCTTTCAATAATTGTTTCCTCAGTTGTAACTAGGTTTAATACTAAATCGATTTTCTTCTTCAGTTTCCATAACACATTTTCAAGAAATTCTGCCTGATCAATTGTTCGAGGATAGCCATCAAATATAAAGCCATTTTTGTAGTTTTCTTGCTTTAAAGCTTTTTCAACTATCTTGTTTACAACCATATCTGGCACTAGCAATCCTTTCTCAACATACTGGATAAGTTCGCTATTGCCGCTCTTTATCTCGTCCCTAAAAATATCGCCTGTTGATATATGAGGAATCTTGTATTTTTCAGCTAGCATATCCGATAATGTGCCTTTGCCTACACCAGGTGGACCAAATATTATTAATTGCATTTTAGCCAAGATAGCCCAAGTCTTCTTTTATATCAGCTTCTGTTTTCCAAGAAGCTCTCATTTTCTTAACAAACTTAAGCAGTTCTTGCTTAAGATTTTTCCATTCATTAAAAATATTATTAACAAAATCTACCTTTTCTTTTTCGTCATGCTCCAAAGAAACTTCTATAGAATGCCTGTTAAAATTCATCAATTTTGTATATAATTCGTACATTTGCTTTTTTTCATTTTCGTCTAAATATCTTGTTTCATGCATAGCATAAAGGTTAGATGTGTCTGGTTGTAATACCTCTTCAAGCATTGTGCTGTAGAAATCAAGCTTTTCAGCAATTTTTCTAATGATGGCTCTAAGCAAGAAGTTTGTTTCCTCTAAATCGCTTATCTCAAACTCAAAGTCTATTTCCTTGAATTCAGGGAGCTTATGCTTCTTTCTTAGTTCATTATATTGTTTTTCTATTTCTTTGTTTGCTTGCATTTTATTGTAATAAGCCTCCGGGGAGAGTTGCACTCCCGACCTCAATCCAGTCATTAAACCTGCAGATGGCTTGCATGTAGCTACAAGTTTCGGCTAAAATTGAACTGCCGCAATAGCTACTATGCTACGGAGGCAAAGTAGTTTGAGGTTTAAAACTTTATTTAAATAAGTTTTGGATTACTTTTTAGATTATTTTAATAAATAGGCGAGCTAATGTGCGAGCCTAGAATACGCCGTAGGCGGATTGAAAAATAACATATAAACCTAAAAATTAATTACTCCTCATACCCATAAGTTCTTGCAAAGAATGGCTCTGGCACTGGTACGAATGTTCTCAGCTGCAAGAATTGTTTTACTTTAGCATGTATCCTATAAGCATCTCGCCAAAGCTCTTTTTCTCTTTTTTCTAATTCTACATGAATTATCCTTTTCTCATAAATTGGTTTCATGTACTTCAAAAACTTGTGCTTTTCCCATTTTCCCTCATAATCCAACTCTATCCTTGGTCTGAAAAATATCTCTATTTCACCTTGCTGGGCAGTCATTTTTTTGCCCTGATGCACCACCTCGACATTCTGCAAATAAACAACATGAGCATCAATATCAAGCTTATTTCTTATATAGCCGCTATATTTGCCTTCAATAAACTTCTGTGCTCTCCACCAAAACCATAGTTCTTTTCCACCTCGATGAATGCCTCGCTGGTAAACATTTTCAGAATAAAGAGTTTCTATATCTTCGTGGCCTGGGTCGCCATCGGCACCAACCCAATTTTCTTCTAGAAGCAGTTCATGAAGCATTATATATAGATTTCTCAAAGAAAAAATATCCCTGTATTTCACTCTAAACTCAGGAATCTTAATATCTGCCATGGCTTATATCCTTTAAAAATATGTTTATAAAACTTTCTATTTTGATTATTTTTGTAGAAAACCTTTTTAATTGTTTAAACGTTACTTGATTTAATGCTAATAGGGATTGTTGGAAAAAGCAATGTTGGGAAGAGTACTTTCTTTAAAGCTATGACTCTTGCAAATGTTGAAATAGCAAACTATCCTTTTACAACAATAAAGCCAAATCACGGAACCGGCTATTTAAGGACTGAGTGTGCTGACAAAGAGTTTAATGTAAAGTGTAGTCCTCGCTTCGGCTACTGCATTGAAGGCAAGAGGTTTGTGCCTATTGAATTGCTTGATGTTGCTGGTTTAGTACCTGGAGCTCATGAAGGCAAAGGTTTAGGCAACCAATTTCTTGATGACTTAAACCAAGCAGATGCTCTTATCCATATTATAGATGATGCTGGCTCAACAAATGAAAAAGGTGAACCTGTTGCGCCACTTAGCTACGACCCTGCTAATGACATACTCTTTTTAGAGCATGAGCTTGATATGTGGTATTTGCGCTTGATAGAAAAAGGATGGGACAGGTTTGCAAGGGCTGTTAATCAAGAAAAGCCTGAGCTTAGCAAAGCAGTTGCAAAACAGCTTAGTGCTTTAAGAGTTAATGAAAAATTAATGGAAAGGGTAATCCAAAAGCTAAATCTTGATTTGGATATTATAAAATGGGATAGAAATGTGCTTCTAAAGATATCAACAGAACTAAGAAAAGCTACAAAACCAATGGTTATAGCATGCAATAAAATAGATGTTAATGGAGCTTATGAGAATTTTGAAAAGCTAAAACAAGAATTTCCAGAGCACTTGCTTGTACCTTGCAGCGCAGAGGCAGAGCTTGCATTAAGGGAAGCTTCAAAACATGGCTTAATTAAGTATATTCCTGGAGACGATAATTTTGAGATTATAAATGAGGAAAAATTAAATAATAAGCAAAAAGATGCATTAAGCTTCATAAAAACAGAAGTTCTTGTTGGATATGGTTCAACTGGTTTGCAAAAAGTTCTTGATATTGCTGTTTTTGAATTGTTAAAATACATTGCAGCTTATCCAGTAGCAACAAGTAAATTAACTGACAAAGATGGCAACATATTGCCGGATTGCTTTTTAGTTCCAAAAGACACAACTGCTTTAGAATTTGCATTTAAAGTCCATACAGATATTGGCAATAATTTTATCAAAGCAATTGACCAAAAAACAAAGTTAATTGTTGGAAAGGAGCATAAGCTAAAACATAGAGATGTTATAGAAATTGTGACGAGTAAATGAATACGTTTTGATTTGAATAATTTCCCTACAATAAATATTTAAATAAACAAAATTTTAAAGCAGCAAATGGCCGAAAAATGGATTAGAAGGGATTATCTAGCGCAAGATAGGACTCATCTTGCTAATGAAAGGACACTTCTGGCATATTTAAGAACTTCTCTTGCTTTTCTTGCTTTAGGGGCATTACTTATCAAGTTCCTCCCCACGCCATTTTATATAAGTATAGCTATAGTATCAATAATTTTCGGGATTGTGGTGATTGCTTATGGAACCAAAAGATTTCTTAAATATAAAAAACACATAAACAGCAGATAATTGCAAAACATTACTTTTATAAATGCTCATAAAAACATATTCTTCGCGTCGGTGGTCTAAACATGCAAATGGGACTATGGCTATGACTCGAGCCTTCCAAGCTCGGTATCCGGGTTCGAATTGTTTGTGCATTCATCACAATAAGAAAGTCCCGGCCGACGCATTTTTCAGAATTAATTACTTCTTAACCTCTGTAATTGTCTTTTTTGTTGTTTCAGTAACTATCTTCTTTGGAGATTTTGCCTTCCTAAGCATTCTCTTAGGAGTTGTCTTCTTTTTAGCTATTCTTTTATATGGTTTTCTTATTGCTTTAGTGGTTATAGTTTTTAATCTCTTATTTATGAAACTCCTAAGTTTTTTAACTTCTTCCTGAGATCTTTTTAATGTAGAAGTTAGTTGCTTATTTTTAAGCGATTGATTTTTTGATAATGCAAAAAGTTTTTTTATTGCATTTTTATTAATTGTTATATCCTTTGATGATTGTTGGTTATTAGATATAAGTTTATTTATATTATTTTTAAATGAGTTTATTGTGGTAAAAATATTCGACACTGACTTATTTATATTCTCAATTTTGGATTGAATATTAATATTATAGTTGTATTGAATACGAATTTCTGAAGTATTCTTATCAATCGCTTTTCTTAATTCTAAGACTTGGTTATCAAGTGTAGAAATTCTAGATTCAAGAGCTGAAAGTATATTTTTAAAATGCTCTATACTATTGCTAATACTAGAAATATCTGCCCTTACTAATCCAAAGGATTCTATAGTTTTCTTTTTATGAACCAAAAAATCTTTTCTAAGCCCCAACTTATACCACTCTAGAATAGCAAAAACATATAATATATAAATGTTATGTATTTCTCTATTTGTATGATAAGCATAATAATTCCAACTTTGAATGAAGAGAAATATCTTCCTAAGCTATTGGAAAGCATAAAAAAGCAAACTTACAAAGATTATGAGCTTATAGTTGCAGACGCTAATTCTACTGACAAAACTAGGCAGATAGCAAAAAAGTATGGCTGCAAAATTGTAAAAGGTGGCTTGCCAGCAGTTGGTAGAAACAATGGAGTAAAAGTGGCAAAAGGTGATATTTTATTGTTTTTAGATGCGGATGTGCAGTTTGACAATGATTTTTTAAAAAACTGCATTAATGAGTTTAATTCCAGAAAGCTTGATGTAGCTGGATTGTACATACATCCTCAAAGCAACAATATCTTGGATAAAATATTTCTTGGATTATTCAACTTCTGGACTTTTGCAACTCAATTTTTTTATCCAAACGCCTCTGGAAGCGGCATAATATGCAAAAAATGGCTTCATAAAAAGGTTAATGGCTTTGACGAGACAATAAGGCTGAGCGAGGACATGAATTATGTTAAGCGTTGCAGCAAGTTTGGCAAATTTAGAATAATAAAGAGCGCCAAAAGCTATGTTGCAATGAGAAGATTTGAGAAAGAAGGCAGGTTTAAAGTTGGCCTTAAATTACTCTTGTCTGCATTGCACAGGTTGTTTTTTGGTGAAATAAGGAGTGATGTTTTTAAGTATAATTTAAGGTACAGGAAATGAAAAATAAGATTAAACATTAAAAAATCAACAAGAAACGAGAGCGACTTTTATAAGTCAGCATGAGGAAAGTAATCCGCTTGTGATTTTTGATTGAATAAATAGGCGAGGTCGAGCGTGTGAGTTGAACGCGAGCGTTCTCGCACACATCTCAGACAGCGAGACCGAGCACTAAATTTGCGAAGCGGATTGAAAATAAAAATTTAATTAAACAAAATCAAAACTTCAAACTAACAACTTGAGAAATGCCATCATTATTCATAGAAACCCCATACAAAATGTCTGCTTCTGAAACAACGTTATCATTATGGCTTATCATTATATACTGTGCCTTCTCTGCATATTTTCTTATCAACTTTGCCAATTTCTCGCTATTATGCT
>CAZSIU010000062.1:0-5455 GCA_964607225.1 uncultured Methanosarcinales archaeon
AAATGTTATGTTTTAAAAATTTAGAAATTTGTTAACTACTTTAGAGTGGATAGGAAGAGAAAGGTTTAAATATGGGAATAAGTTATTTTTGTTAGAATGTTTAGAGCAACACCAAAACTAACCGGATCAGGCTCGGTCTATACTTCAAAGGGAGTCCCATCTGTAGAAGCAATTGCATCAAGAGAAGCTGGAAAATATGGAAATGTCGTTGACATGTCAAACTATACTCGTGTAATAGAACCAACTCCTAAACAAGACAAAGAAACTAGTCGTAGAGGGTTTTTACAAATTCTTGGTGCTAGTGGAATTGCTTACGCTCTTTCAGGGTGTACATTTAATGGTGAAGTTTATGTAAATTTTACTCCAGAGAGGCTAAAAGAACTAGGATATGGTCATGTCGTTAACGAGAATACTCCCACAACCACTATTAGGTATACTCTGGGCGATAATCCTTATAACTTATGGAGAAGGATAAGACGCTTAGGCAATTGGTGGGAAATACAGGCATACGAGATAGTGAAGAAAGATATAAAACAATTAACCTCTGAATGGGCAAAAGTAAAGATTTTTACAGAGCAAGATGCCAATACTATTTATAGTAGTGTAGTCAATCCTAGTTTCTTTGAATCAAGACATAAAATTTCAGATGTACTTCAAAAATCAAAGTCTCTAGAACAGTTATCAGAAGAGATGACAAAAGTTGCGAAGAGTGTAAATCCTGCTTACAAAGAAATCAAGGTCGTATATGGATTATCACCAGAAGGAGAGCTGACACTTGAAATAGTTATAATAATAGCCATAGTCGGTACTGGAGCAGCAGCAGCATCAGGAGCTTTTGCTGGCGGAGGAGCAAGTGGAGGCACAGCGACTTCTGGAGGAGGCGGAATACCACTCCCACCCCCACCGATAATACCACTCCCACCCCCACCAATCTAGGGTATAAATTATTTTAAACCTCAAATAGTCACATTCCTCACTTGATAAACATCTAAATGTTCTCCTTTACTAGGGCCAGGAGCAGGCAAAGTTCCGTCTATCTTAAACCATTCTGGAGTGTTGTTAACCCTGAAATTTGTAGTACTTTTGGTTCCGAAATAAACAGAATCAACTATGCTTCTATCTTTAAGTGTTAAGCCTTGTTGCTGAAACTTATCCAAATTGACAAGGCTTTCAATTCCATATGTGGAATTGCCAAGATTGCCCTCAAACCTCATTAAAAAGCTGGGGCTATCATTGTGGGCTAGATAAAATGAATTATTCATATGAAATAAAAGATTTGCAACATTCCCATTTATTACAAAATTTGTTATGTTTGTGATTCTTATTGTATTAGTTACCCTTCCTTTGCTGTTAACAACATAAAGAGGATCTTCAAAACCAATAATGCTTATTTTTTGTACAATATATCTGTCTCTAATCCAATAGCTTGTATTTCTTTTATCTCGTATATCTAAACTTAAGTTTAAACCAATATCAACAGACCAAGGATCAGTTTGGTTTAGCCTAACATCATTTATTACAAAATTAAAATCAATATCAACCTTATTGGCTTCTTTAGAAATTTTATTGGCCCAGTCTGTGAATGTGGAATCTTTCATCAAGCTTAATGGCTGTCCTTTAATAGTTCCATTTAGAAAAGATTCTTTAAATCCTTCATTTACATTGTCTAAAAATGTTCCATTAGTTGCAATGAACTGGTTAAAGCTTAACAAAGTTCTAAATCCGGCAATAAAAGCGCCTTTGTTTAAGTCTTTTTCAACATCTTTAATGAAAAAATTAACTGTTTCTATTCTTGTTTGTATAACTTCCATCTTATCGCTTAATCTATAAGTGCTGTAAGCACTATAAGTTACAATTATAACTATTGTCAATGCAATTGCAGCTGTTGTGTAAAATATACCTCTTTTTTTGAACATATTAAATTTATTTTAATTTTTTATCACAAATACCCATTAGTTTGGATACTATCTTATTGACATGTTCTTTGTTCCTACTTACGTAAGAAGGTTCAATAAATACTCCATAATAAACTATATTGTTTCTTAATTTTCTTAACTGATCTAGTAAGCTTATATCCAAATTAGAAAAATCAGCCTTAAAATTTAATCTTAAATATTCAATTAAATCTTTATGACTTAATGTTTTATAGCCATCTATAAATAGAATAGCTGTTATTAGTTCTTTGGCAACTTCGTAATAACCTTCCACGATCAAAGAGCTCTCTTTTTCTTCATTAAAAGTTTTAACTTTTTCATATCTTAATTTAGCTAATTTAATTAAGCTTCTTGCTCTTTCTTTGTCAGGTTGTATTTTTGTTAGACTTTCCATCTTAGAAATCCGCTTAAATTTATGCCATTTAATATATTATTTTGCAGTTCCTTAGGCAACTTGTTAATGTTTTCTGAAAAGAATAACTGGATTTTTCTGTTTAGCTTTTTTTCATATTTTCGTAGCTCAATCGTTTTCTCTTTTGCTATAAGAAATATGTCAATGTCACTTCTTTCGTTATCTTCACCTTTTGCATACGATCCAAATAAAATTATAGCATCTGGAGTTGTTTTATTTTCAAGCTCTTCGATAATACCATATTCTTTTAAATTTATCATGTTTAATATTTTTTTATAAAATCTGAAATTTTTGTCGTTGAAGTTAGCTTTATAGGCATTATAAACTCCAATCTTTTCTTTATTTATTAGCTTAAACTTTTCAAGTTCTTTAAGGTGAATCTTTATTGAAGTATGTGCTAGTCTAATCTTCCTTGAGAGCTCTCTTATTTGGTAGGATTTTCTAGGATTTTTAGCAAATTCTGAAAAAACTCTCCAAATGCTACATTTTTGTATCATGTGATACATAAATATAACATCTGATATATAAATGTATCGGTTATTTTAAAGCTACTCCCAAACCCTTATTTCAATTATTGCAGGACCCCACAAAGAAGGAACTTTAGAAATTGTTAGTGTATTGACATTTAGATTATTTTCAGCTATATTAACTTCAAGCTTTCCATCTTTATCAATATCTAAATTACTAAATAATTGATAAACTGCATTGTCTAATGCGTCATTTGCATCATAAGATTTTGTTAAAAAACTGCACGTATCAGCCCCGCTATAAGTCGAAGGTACCTTAATTGTTGTTGCTGTTCCATCCTCAAAGCTCACAGTCCAAGAGCATCCATCTGATTTTGCAACAACACTACTGTAATCAGCAAAACCATTCAGCAATAGAGTATAGATTACTCTGTTGTCACTAGAACCGCCAGTTGGAGATGTCGAATTAATTCCAGTGCTTATTGTAATACTGTTGCTCCCTTGGTTTATATTTCCAATTGGAATATTAACAGCAAAAGGATCTCCTAAGATTGTGTAATCATTTCCATAATCTGTTAATCTGTAAATAGTGTTGCCATTAACAACCAAATTGTCTGTCCACTTGCTTCCAGAATAAGATGTTACTCTTGCATTTGAAGCAGAGGTGTTTGCATAAATTGTCAATGTGCCAGAAGAAACATTGTTGCCAAATCTATCTGTTTCAAAACTTAAAGGTATTTTATTGAATTGTACATCTAAAGGTGTATAATTGAATTCTATGTAAGAATTTGGGTAGACTACAGACCTTGCTAAGCCTGTTACGTTTACAATTTGTTCTGTATAGCTTAGTTTTGTGATTTCTCCTGCTATGTCTTTGTATGCTTGTTGCAGTTTTGATGTATCAACAGCGTCATAATATTTACCACCACTGCAGTTCATTCTTTGCAGTAGTGAAACATTTGCATCGCTGCCAAACGCTATTACATAAACACTGATGTTTTTATTACATGCATCCCATGAAGATTGTATAGTATCTGTTACTGCTGTACTATTTGGCTGTTGGGAACAATCGCCATTGGGACTAGGACTTCCATCACTCATAAGTACAATACTTCTTTTTCTTTGTGAATTGCTTTGAGAATCAAGCATTTCAACTGCTTTGTTTATGCCGCAACAGATACAAGTACCCCACCAGGCTGCGGTTGAGTCTATTTTGCTGTTTAATTGGGATTTATCACTTATTAAATTATTAGTTCTTGCAATGGAATCAGGAAAAACTGTAGTTGTGCTTGAACTGGATGAGCATGTATCAATATAAACTGCAGATGGGTTGCTACCTGTAAAATCAACCAAACCTATTTTATTGCCACTTATATTCAAGACTACATCTACAAATTGTTTTCCTGAATCCTTATATTTTGATAACTTAGTTACATCACTGCCGCATAATGGATAGTATCTACATCCGCATAAATTGTTGCTTCCATCATTCCATGTTGTTCTATAATATTCAATAGTTCCGCTAGGGGTTAGACTGTAAGAGCCCCAATACCAGTTGCCTCCTGATAATAAACAACCTTTTGTGTTATCTAACACCCATCCATTCCAACTATAACTAGTTGTTTGCGAGCAAAACTCCATACTTCCGCTCACATCACTCACCAACATAGAATCAGCCAAACCACCATAAGAGGTGGCATTTTTTATCCCCATCCTCAAAGGCACAGTTTTCTGGTTAAATAAGTTATAATCAATAAGTGTTCTTAATGTGGAATTTGTCAATGTTGTAACTTTTGCACCTTGTGGATTTTCTTCATAAACAGTTGTATTCCCTAATCTCAAATAAGTTGTGTAATTGCTTGAATAATCTAGAAATATGTTCATATTGTTTATTGTGCTTGGCGAATAAATTGAAGAATACAAATTAATAATTCCATCAATTCCTGGAAACATATACTTTTCATAGCCTGCTGTTTGCGTATCATTAAGAGATGATGTAACATAAGTCACTCTTAAAAATCCTCCTGCAATATAATGTGTTCCTGAGGTGAAATTAACGTTTATAATATTTTCTCCGGCCCTGAAATTTGAAAGATAAGCATTGCTTATATTCCATTTATCAGCTAGCATTACTCCTCCTCCAGAAGAGCCTTTCACATAGCTTCCAGAAAAAAATCCATTTATGTAAAGATTAAAGTTGCCACCAGCATCAACTTCCAAATAAGAGCTGTTAAAAGAAATAACATCTTTTGGCAATATTAATTTTTTTGTTAAATTGCCATCCCCTTCATAACCGCCAAAGTAAGCATATGCATTTGTTTTTTTGCTTTTAATTCCGCTAAGCAGAACCCTTGCAGTAAATCCCTCTGTTGGCTTTGCTTTTGCAATTCCAGTTATCAATTTTCTTGAAGAAACAAGGGCCCTTTTAACAGGCAAATTTCTAGCATGAATTTCTTCTCCATTAACCAAAATGCTAAAACCATATTGAGATGGGAATATGTCTTCTGTTAAGTTTTTTGTGAAATTCTTTGCAAGCTCGATATTATCTTCTGCCCAGAAATCTCCAATCTGCTCAAGGATTGTATTATTTGTATTTGTTATTTCACCTAAAGTAATCAGACTCTTTACATAATTATTAGTAA
>CAZSIU010000063.1:0-5358 GCA_964607225.1 uncultured Methanosarcinales archaeon
CTGAGCTGAAAGATGAATTAGCAAAAAAAGGACATAAATTTTATTCTCAAACTGACACAGAGGTTATTGCACATTTAATTGAAGAGAATTTAGAAGATGGCATTAAAGATGCTGTAAGAAACGCTTTGAAGAGAGTAGAAGGAAGCTATGCACTTGGCATATTGCATGCTGATGAACCAGATAAGCTTATTGCTGCAAGAAATGAAAGTCCATTAATTGTTGGAATTGGTAAAAATGAGAATTTTATTGCTTCTGATGTGCCTTCTATTTTGGCATATACAAATAGAGTCATCTACTTAGAAGATAAAGAAATTGCATTACTTACAAAAAATAGTGTTAAATTTTTTGATTTAGATAGCGCAGAAAAGAAGAAAAAGATTCATACAATAAATTGGAGTGCAGAAGCTGCACAAAAATCTGGCTACAAGCATTTTATGCTAAAAGAAATCTATGAGCAGCCAAGGGCGATAGCAGATACTCTAAATGAAAGAATAATAAACAACAGCATTGTTTTTGAAAAAGAGTTTGGGCTTAGCAATGATTCCTTAAAGAAGATAAGCAGAATCGTTATAGTTGCATGCGGCACTTCATGGCATGCAGGCTTAGTTGGAAAGTTTATGTTTGAGGAGCTTACAAAAATTCCAACTGAAGTGGAGTATGCTTCTGAATTTAGGTATAGGCATCCTTTGCTAGATAAAAATACTTTAGTTATTGCAATTTCGCAATCTGGTGAAACAGCAGATACAATTGCTGCTTTGAAAGAAGCAAAAAAATATGGTGTTAAAACATTGTCAATTTGTAATGTGATTGGGAGCTCTATAACAAGAATTTCTGATGGTGTAATTTACACAAGAGCAGGTCCAGAGATTGGAGTTGCATCAACAAAGGCATTCACAACACAGCTTGCAGTTTTGTATTTGCTGACAATTTTATTGGCAAAATTAAGAAAAACTTTAAATGAAAAACAAATAAAAGATATGATTGAGGGTATAAGGAAAATACCTTTACAATTACAGTCTGTTCTTGATGAAGATGATGAAATTTTGAAATGTGCTGAGCTTTACTACTATAAACAAAATTCTTTGTATTTAGGCAGAGGAATTAATTTTCCAATTGCATTGGAAGGAGCATTAAAGTTAAAAGAGGTGAGCTATATTCATGCAGAAGGCTATCCTGCAGCAGAAATGAAGCACGGACCTATTGCTTTGATTGATAGGCATATGCCTGTTGTTTTTATTGCACCTCATGACATTTATACTTATAAAAAGGTTTTGGGTAATATTGAGGAAGTAAAAGCAAGAGGAGGCATTATAATAACTATTGCAACAGAAGGTGATAAAGAAGTAAGGAAAAGAGCTAAGCATGTTATTTACATTCCAAAAAATTTGTATACCTTAAGTTCTATACTTGCTGTTGTGCCATTGCAATTGCTCGCTTACCATATTGCTGATAAATTGGGCAGAGATGTAGATAGGCCTAGATCACTTGCAAAATCTGTAACTGTTGAATAGATTTATAAATTAAAATTATATCTATTAGTTAAACATGAAAGGAAAAAATACTTTTAGAATTAAGCCACCGCATATAGCCTTTGTGCTTTTATTTTTTGCATGGTTTATTAATCGTTTATTTCCACAGCTAAGATTTGTACAGCAGTCATTTAATATTTTTGGAATTTATATTTTTATTTTAGGTATTGCATTAATGCTATGGGCTTTCTATATGTTTAAGAAGAATAAAACTCCAATAATACCTGGACAAAAGCCCACTTTTATGGTTGCAGAAGGGCCTTATAAATTTACAAGAAATCCTATGTACCTTGGTGTTACTATAGCTCTTTTTGGCGCAGCAATTTACATAGGAAATTTACTTTCATTTTTATCTCCAATAGTATTTTTTATTGTAATGAATTCTGTATTTATACCATTTGAAGAAAAATTACTAGAAAAAATTTTCAAAAAGCAATATATTAATTACAAAAGAAAAGTAAGAAGATGGTTATAACATGAAAATCCGCAAAGCAGCTTTAAAATATGCAAAAGGAATTGCAAATGTTCTTGTTCAAAGCTACAACATAAAGAATTTGAAAGAGGGCATTGAAGTTTATAAAAATGAAATTAAAAAAAATCATTACTATATTATTGCAGAAAATGATGGAAAAATTATTGGCATTGTGACATGGTTAATGCATGGACTGCCAAAGCATCAATTGGCAGAGCTTGACAGGATAGCTGTATTGCCAAAATACAGAGGAAAGGGGGTTGCAAGGAAATTATTTAATGCACTTATTAAAGACGCAAAATCTTTCTATAAAAAAAATAAATCAAAATTAAGAAAACTTTACCTTTTAACACATGCCGACAATATAAGAGCACACAAATTCTATGAAAAGCTAGGCTTCAAGCACGAGACAACACTAAAACAGCATTATTATAAGGATAAAAATGAGTATGTTTATAGTATGTTTTTTAAATAATGTTACATAAAACAATTACAACGGATTACTTTTATCACTTTATCTTACAAAAGTCGTTCTAAGTTTTTTTGATTTAATTTTTCAATAATAGTTTAGTATTTGTTGTTTTAAAAGTCAAATTAATGTTTTTAGTGATTTTTATGTATCTTACATAACGCATTAAAATTGATTTTTCAATCACAATAAAAATTCAAAACATTCCAACCAAATTCAAAAACTGTTCTTTTGTATTGCACATGAAGTAAGGATTTGTCTTTTTCTCTCCGCCAATTGTTGAAAATGGAATTTCACCATAATCGTGTCCTGGATAAACTTCAACATCATCACTTAATTTCTTCAATTTCTGCAAACTTTCAAACAATTTTATTATATCTCCACCAGCTAAATCGGTTCTTCCTATTGCATTTACAAACAAAGTATCGCCTGTCAATAATTTGTTCTCAAAAAGAAGGCAGATTGCACTTGGTGTATGTCCTGGTGTGTGGATAACTTTGATTTTTATGCTTCCAAATTTAATTTCTTCATTATTTTTTAATTTATGGATTTTTATATTAGGGTTTTTTATTACTCTTTTGATTTCATTATAATCTTCTTCATGAAAATAAACTGCTGCATTTGTTTTAGATGCTAATTCATCTACTTTTTGCACATGGTCATAATGAGAATGTGTTAAAATTATTCTTTTTATTTTTAATTTTTCTTTTTCGCAAATATTAATTAACTTATCAACTTCCCATCCTGAATCTACAACAGCAGCTTCTTTTGTTTTTTCATCTCCAATTATATAGCTAAAATTCTGCATTGGTCCTACACGAACTTGTTTGAAAAACATATTGCTTACATTTTTAGAATAGTTTATAAAGGTTTTTTAATTGAATAAAGATATGAATATCAAATTACAAAATGTTACAATAAAACTCAAAACCATTAAACCGTATAAACCATCATTTCTAACAGAATTGCTTGGTAATAATATTGAAATCAAAAAAAATTCTATTATTGCAGATGTTGGAACAGGATGTGGAATTCTTGCAATACTAGTTTCAAAGCTTGGTGCAAAAAAGGTTTATGCAATTGATGTCGATAAGGAATGTGAAAAATCAATAAAAATAAATTCAAAAGCTAATAATGTAAAAAATATAATATTTTTGCAAGGCAGTATGCTAAAGCCATTAAAAGAAAAAGTTGATATTGTAATTGCTAATTTACCTCAAACACCATCAAATAAAAAAATAGATTTTCACCGCTATGGTGCTCCTGATGGAATAAGATATAATGCAGAATTAATAAAAAATGCTCCAAAACACCTTAAGAAAAATGGTGTTATATTTTTTTCTTTAATGTCTATCTCAAATCCATTAAAAATATTAAAATTATTAAAAAATAAATATAAATTTGATATTGTTGCAGTCAAAGAAAGAAAACTTGAAAGTAAAAGATACGATAAATTGTCAAGAGGTTTAAGCAATTATATTTTCAAATTAAATAAACAAAATAAAGCTATTTTATATTTTAGAAACAAGGAATGGTATTATGTTAATTACATTATAAAAGCAACTTCAAAATAATTATTGTACTTTCCTAGCAAAGCTCAAAAATCCTGAATGACCAAGGCCTTTGCTTTTTGGTCTTACTCTTCTTTCTTCAACCTCCCATTCCCTCTCAACAATTTCAGCAGTTTTCAGATAAACAAAAATGTCATTTTTTCTAATAGCATTTACAAAATCAATTACTTGCGGCACAGAAGGGCTGTAGGAGACAAGAAAGCCACCAACCTTTAATGCATTTGAACAATTATCTAGAGCATTCCAAGGTTCTGGCAAATCAAGAATTATTATGTCAATATTTTTATCCTCAATTTTATTGTATATATCAATATTTTTTACTTTTATATTTTTTAATCCTAGAAATTTAATATTTGATTTTACAATTTCAATAAAATCTTCTCTTATTTCGTATGTTATAACTTCTTTTGCTATTGTTGCAATAAAACAGGCTAAAGCTCCAGAACCAGAACCTGCATCAAGAACTCTACTTTGCTTATTAATGCCAGTTTCTGCAATAATCAAGCCAATATCCTTTAAAGGTATAATTTGAGCATCTCTTTTTATTTTTCTGTATAAGTCAATAAAGTATGGGTTAAAAACAAAGAATTCTTTATTTGTATTGGATTTTAGCAAGCTACCTTCTTTTGCCTTATTTAATTCAGAGCTTTTTATAAATCCATATTGTGTGTGTAAATCTTCATCAAGGTTTTTAGCGTAGAACTTTTTGCCTTGCCTTGTAATAAGAACTTTTTTGATGTTCATAAATAAGATTAGAAAAATCTATGCTATAAAAATTTAATCAAAAGAAAGCTTATTTCTTGCCTTTTGCTGGTGCTTCACAATGCGGGCAAGTTGGCTTGGCCCATTTGAGTAAGCCCTTCAAAATTAACAAAACACCAATTACAACCCAAATATCCCACTTAAACCAGTACTGGTTTGCAATCAAAATCAAACCAATAATAATATATTTTGCTGCCCAGCATTTAGCACATGCACCATGATGGCATGTTGGATCCATTATTGCACCTCTTTAAATACCCTCAAATTTAGTCTTTAAAAACTTTGCTATTAGAAAGCGGGCCAGGGAGGAGTTGCGTGCGAGCCTCGCTTTGAAGCTCGGCAGTTCGAACCCCCGACCTATAGCCAACTAATTAATCTTTAGTTTTCAGCTGTCCTCAGTAGATAGAAGGTTCAGCCAGTGAGTTGCGAGTGAGCGAAGAGAACTCGCTCACAGGTCACTGTCTGCCGCTCTATCCAAGCTGAGCTACTGGCCCATGAAAAGAAAGAATTATAATAATTATTTATAAAAGTTTGTTAATTGCTTGATTTTATTGT
>CAZSIU010000064.1:0-5342 GCA_964607225.1 uncultured Methanosarcinales archaeon
CAATTATTATCCTTATTCCATGCCTATCGCTTTCATCTCTTAAATCAGAAATACCAATAATTTTTTTATCTCTCACAAGATCTGCTATTTGCTCTAAAAGCTCTGACTTATTGACCATAAATGGGATCTCATTTACAATAATTACAGTTTTGCCTTTATCTTGCTCGATTTTTGTTTTTGCCCTTACTAGAATCTTGCCCCTTCCAGTTGAGTAAGCATCTTTTATTCCATTTCTGCCACAGATTAAAGCTCCTGTAGGAAAATCAGGACCTTGTATAATGTTCAATATTTCTTCTATGTCCAAATTAAGATTGCCAATTTTCTTGATTATTGCGTCAATTATCTCTCCAATATTATGAGGTGGAATATTTGTAGCCATGCCAACTGCAATTCCAGAGCTGCCATTAATCAACAAATTAGGCAGCTTCGAAGGCAAAACAATTGGCTCTTTTGCGCTATTATCAAAATTTGGAATAAAACGAACGGTTTTTTTGTCTATGTCCTCTAGCATTTCTTCTGCAAGTTTTGTTAAGCGGCATTCTGTATATCTTAAAGCGGCCGCAACATCCCCATCAACGCTACCAAAATTTCCTTGACCGTCAACTAATGGATACCTCATGGAAAAATCCTGCGCCATCCTGACTAATGTATCGTAAACGGCGACATCAGAATGCGGATGCCACTTTCCAAGCACTTCACCTACAACGCGAGCACATTTTTTGTATGGCTTATCATGTGTCAAACCTAATTCATTCATTCCAAACAAAACACGCCTGTGGACTGGCTTAAGTCCGTCTCTAACATCTGGCAATGCCCTGCCAACTATAACAGACATAGCATAATCTAAATATGCCTGTTTCATCTCTTCTTGGATAATTCTAGGAACTATTCTTGTCCCTAATTTCTGACTAGTTTCTTCTGTCATTTTTTAGAGAAATTAAATATCACTTTATCGTCTATAAAATGATATATTTTATGGTTTATAATAGTTATGTTTTTGGATTTATTTTCTATATGGAAATTTTCTATATTGAAAAAATGTTAAATCTTTTTAATAATAGATTTTTGTATACTTATATTAAATCCACAATAAACACACCTTTTCTTCTTGCCTGTTAAGTACTTATCTTTGCTTTGATATTTCATAGTATTTTTACACTTTGGGCACTGCAAAAGAAACATTTTACTTTGCTCTATTTACAATAACTTTAATTGTTTTACTATATGGAAGAACGGTGTTGTTGCTTAACATAAGCTCTGCCTTTATTGTATGGGTGCCGTTGCTTTCATTTTCAAAAACGAACTCTGTCTTAGAGCCTCTAAATTCCATATCATCAACCCAAACTTGTACATGCCCTAGTCCTTGCTTAGGATTTTTATCTGGAGTCACAAGCTTGAAATTTGAAATATTTAATTTTACAATAAGTTTGCCATCTTCAATGACTTCATCATTTTTGGGGCTTATTATATCAATTTTTGGTTCATTTAATTCAATTGATTTTTGAGCACATGAAAGAATTAATAATAAAAAAATCAAATAAATAGATTTCATCTTAAAATCTAATGTCTCTTAAAATCTTTTTGTCATATAATTTATAACTCAATATAGCGCCAAGTACAAATAAAATAATTACAACTCTTCTGCTTCCATAGTAAACTCCAATCAAATAGCCAATTACAAAGCCAGCAATAATCATAAAGTAAGGTAATTGTATCTTATTTTTCCTCTCGTAAATAAGCCTGCCTGCAAACATTCCAGATACGAATATTATAATATAGCTTATAATTGCACTTGGTGCAGATATTGCAATAATGACTCCTATTATCATAAGTGCTAGAAAGAAAAACTCCATCCAGTTTTTGTAAAATTCAAAAACCATTTATAAAGGACCTCGCCAAAGCTTTCTTTCAAAGCTTACGTAATATACAATCCACAAGATAATGCCAACTGAAAGTGAGATCGATAAAGCAAAAATTATTGGTATTTTAACAATCATAAGAATAGTTGCAATAGCAATTGCAGGCAGCACAAAAGCATAAAGCATTCTGCTTCCAAAATATATCTTGCTGCCATCTAAAGGTGGAATAGGCAACAAGCTTGTAATTGCATAAACTACATTAAATATAATCGCTTTTTGTATTAATGGATTTGTAGAAAAAGCGCCTAAAACTTTTAATAAAATAATCAGCATTAATGTGGATAAAGGACCTGCTAAAGCCACCATTGCTTGACCTAAATAATTGATGCCATATCTGAACCATCCTAAGCGAGGTCCTGCAAGATGATGTAGCATAAAGCCTGCTGGCACAATAAGCCATAGGTTGCCATTGCTTAAAAATGCAATAATTAAAGCAATTATCAATCCAAAAGTCCACATCTTAAACTCTAGCCTGTAGCCAATTGCTAATGACCAGAGGCGTTGACCTGTATCATGAACAAGGATTGACAAAGCAACAATTAAAACAGCATTAAAAAAATTGTAAAGTCCAGCTTTATAATCGAAGGTTGTTATGCCCCATTCCTTGAAAGAGATTATAAATGCTATCACAAGAATTGAAATTATTAAGCCTCTCAATTCGTATGATGTAAACTTATAGTATCTCTTTATTTTGTCTAGCATATCAACAAGTTCTGCCATAAGTCAATAAATTAGAAAGATTATATTTAAATATATTGGTTTAACCTAAATAAAATTATAATCTATCTTTTGTTCTTTTATCAGTTCCAAAACATCATCAATATGTCCTGCTCCCAAAATAACTAGTATTTTTTTATTTGGTTTTGAGTTCATTAATTTTTTCATATTATTTGCAATAACTAGATTCCTCTCATCAATTAAAACTTTATAAATATTTGGATAGCGTTCTTTTAATTTGTTTGTCAGTCTTTTAATTATTTTTTTGTCCGGAACTTTTGTTAAGTCAAACTCTATCTCTTGCTTTATAAATACAGCCTTGATTATATCTGTTAAGAAATTCAGCTTCTCTTTCCATGTTATTGTTTTTGAGAGTCTTTGAAAAGTTATTTCGATATCTTGGTCTATTAAAGCAATCTCAATCTTTTCTTTTTTTGCTAACTTAATTGCTTGCTTCATTTCAGAGCCAGGTGTAACACCAACAAGTTTGCCAAGCTTTTTTTCTGCCCATGCTCCAAGCAATGAAAAGAGAAAGCCTTTCAAGCCTATTTGCTTTATGTTTCTTAGCATTATTTTTCTTTGTCCTTTACTCATTAAAGCCTTTAATCTTTTTTCATCTAACTCTAAAGCTATTATGCTTGGTTTTTCCTCTTCTATGTATTTTTTGACTTCTTCTAAGCTTTGCTTAGCTATATGCGATGTCCCTAAAAATAGTAAATTTTTGTACTTCATTAGTTATAAGAAAATAACAGTTTTTAATAAGCCTTTCCAAAAGATTTAAATACTTCAACGGCACAAATTCGTTGGGCTTTATGCCCAACTTGATTAAGGTGTCAACGAACTTTGTCGTTGAGGTGATTCAAAATGCTAAAAATGAAAAAGATAAGTGAAACTTATGATATGCGAGTATTTACCGATAATGGAGAATATTTTGGAGATGTTGAGGAGAGCATATTAACCAGCAATAAGGTTTTCGGGTGGAGAGTAAGAGCAACAAAGAATTCCTTTCTTAACAAAGTGCTTGGCTCTGCAAAAGGCGTTATAGTGCCTCATCAGCTTGTCAAGTCAATTGGTGACATCATGATAATAAGCAAGGCAGCTGTTCCTTCCTATGAAGGAAGTGAGAAAGAAACTAAAGAGGAAGATTAAAAAAGAATTTCTGAGGTATTATAATGAGTTGGTGGAATCCTTTTAGCTGGGGTAAAAAAAGAGACCCTGGAGATATAGCAGAAGCTGAATTACTTGAACGAGTAAAGGGTAGACTTGAAATGGCAAGAATTCATATAAAAAAACATCATTGGGCTGGTAGGAAAGAAGCACTGGCTGAGGCAGAAGCTGCATCAAGGCTAATTGCCAACACCAACACCGAAAAGAATATTCCTAATTCACACTATCGGCAACAAAATAAAAATCTACAAATTGAAATTACAGGATTAATAGTCCATCTTCAACAAAAAATAAAGATGGATTGGGTAGGAACAGAATATTATACTACTGCAGAAACTTTAGCCAACAGGATTATTAGCAGATTAAGTGATTTTTTAAGACAGATATAAAACAATTTAAATTAAAATCAAAAGCCCATAACCCTTGCATTGCAGTAAGGACAATTTCTTGGAGTTTTGGTTTCTATATCTATCTTGAACTTATAACCACAAGATGTGCATTTGTGCGCTATCTTTTGTTTGGATTCTTCAGCAGACTTGCTAGCTTCCTCCTTATGGAATACTTCTTTTTCAATCTCTTTGTGTATACCCTTGTTCTTGACACAATCAGGGCATATCATCTTTTTTTCATCCAAGTCAAGCTTTAGGGAAGAAGCTGGGACTTTGTTGCCGCATTTCTTGCATAAAACCATTATATCTTCCATTTTACCATCTAAAATCTTCCTTCATCTTCGAAGCATCTGCTATTATTTTTGCAGTGCTTCCTTTAATCATTAATTTACCAGAAGCTCCGCAGTAAGGGCATGTGCTTATGCTTATGTGCTTTGCTCTTTTGAAATTGTACTTGCATTTTTTGCAGAAATAATCCTTAAAGATGTGTTCTTCTTGTTTTTTTACTTTTGTTGATTCTACTTTTGTTTGTTCTTGTTTTTGGGGCTTTCTTTCAAGACAGTTTCTACAGATAAGATTCATTTTATCAGAAGCAATGCGCATCATTGTCATTACATATTCATTGCCGCATTTGTAGCATTTTATTCTGATGTCTGTGCTTTTCTCGATGCTTTCACCTTTTTGTTTATATTGAAAAAATTCCTATTGTGTAAAATATTTAAATATTGTGATTTATTAATTTATTTTTGAATAATTTTTATAACGAAGCAATAATAAAAAATTTAAATTGAACAAAAAAATCCAAACCTTACGGCTTTGGTCTATCGGCAAGACACGAGCTTCCCATTTATGGAGAAAGCTTGGAAGGCGGGTTCAATTCCCGCAAGCCGTACTCTTATTACAATCATCACATTTATAAACATAGTTTAATTTTGCATTCCGATGGGAAGAAAAGACAAGCCGAAAAAAATAAGCGCCAAGAAAGAGAGATACATGAAGTTCAGGAAAGAAAAGCCTACCATGCTGACCATGTCTCCTCCCGAGATCACAGAAGAGCAGATGAAAGAAAGGAGGCTTGATGAACAGAGAATAGGAGAATTCTGGCGATCCTACAGAAGACCACCGCAGAGGTTTGTATCTGAAAGAAAGG
>CAZSIU010000065.1:0-5328 GCA_964607225.1 uncultured Methanosarcinales archaeon
CTCTTTTCGAATTTTAAAATAATTATAAAGGTAGTATTTAAATCTTTTCTTTTTTAGTGTTTTTCGACGATATTTTTTAAAAAAATTTTGGAATTTTTTAAAATTTTTAAAGATAAAATTTCCGAACTCAGATTTCTCGACGATGAAAATTTTTATATTTTTAATAGAATTTTTTAAAATTTATTTTTTGTTTTTATTGCGTTTAGATTTTTTTGAACTTTCTTTTAGTTTTCCAGTTTCAAATTCACAAAAGTAACAATAAATCTCGCTCTCTGTCAGTTTTCTCCCACAATTTGGACATATTAAATGTTTTTCCATGTTTTTATGTGAGGGCAATAAAGCTTTGGAGCAGCATGAAAGCAAAAGCGGTTGCAGTAATGCTTCCATAGATTGACTTATTCCATTTCAATACTTTGTAGCCGTCAAAAAGCCAAAATGGAATCATATTGAATAATGCAAGCCATGAATTTATTACAAAACCGTAATATGCTATATCTTTAAATAACTTTGGCAATTGTGCAAAAGTTAAGGCTAAAAAAACTAAAGCCAAGACTAAGTTTACAATTGGGCCTGCTGCCGAAATTCGGCCGTTTCTTTCTTTATTTACTTTCCCAGATATCATAACAGCTCCTGGAGCTGCAAAAATAAATCCAAAAAAAGACATAGCAATAGCAAGCAAAAGCATATTGTCAAATGACCTGAATTCAGCAAAGCAGCCATATCTTTGTGCTACGACTTTATGTCCAAGCTCGTGAAGTAAAAAACCTATGCCAACAGTTAATGAAGCTATGACAAACTTTGCATAAAAATCTGAAGAAAATATGGATTTGCTCAATACAATTGCAAATGCTATTGAGATTGCAATCCATGCTTTTATTAAGTCTTTAAGCTCGGTTTCAGAAGTGCTTATACGTCCAATTTTTATTTGCTTTCGAGTATATTGCATTTTAGAAAGCTAAACATCAACAAAAATCTTGTGTTTCTCTGCCCCCTCTAACTCTTGCAAGATTCTCTTAATTACGGTTTTTTCAGGGTCTGGCATTAATTTTACTCTGTTCTTCAAATCGGCAAATCCCTCAAATGGTTTTTCTTCTCTTGCTTCTATAATTTGCCACATGTGTTTCTTGCCAAGTCCAGGCAACAACTCAAGCTGGTGCATTCTTGTACTTAAAGGCTGCGCCTTGTTAAAAAACTCTACAAACCTTTTATCATTCTTTTTGATAATGTCTTTTATTACAAATTCTAACCCTGACATGGCTGTTGCTGTTAATTTTCCTAAATTAATTTTTCCTACTATGTGGTGTATTTTATCTCTTTTCCCATCTCCGATATATACTTCTTCGTATGGTTGCAAGTGAATGCCTTTTTTTGGAACTAGCTCGAGAAGGACAAAATGCTCTTTTCCTATAGCTTGGGCTATCGGAGTCTTCATGTACATTGGTCTTTCATCATAATGGTAGCCATTCGGCAAAAAATCCAACACAATTGCTATTTCTTCCTTAGTTCTTTCTTGCTTTTCTGTTTCCATTTTTATATACTCATTGTTGCTGCGAAGTTATGCAATTCCTTTTTAAGTTCCCTTCCCAACCCGAATTTTTTCATTGAAATTGCTTTTTCTTCCATTATTTTAAGCAATTTTGATTTCTCTTTTATCAAATGTATTATTTTCTTGCTTATTTTTGCCCTTAATTTCTTATTTTTTTTGATTTTGACAAAAACTTTTGCTTCTTTAGTGTATAAATTTTCTAAATACGACAAAAGTGCAAATAACCTTGCAACCCAATGTGTGAATATTGGCTCTTTTACCAGAGTGATGGTTGCTGCTTTTGGCGGAGGCAATTTAGCTTCCATATGTTCTAAAAGCTCCGACTCTTTTCTTAATAGTAAATCCAGCTCTTTTATTTCAATTTTTTCTTTTGAAATTACTTTTTCTTCTTTGACAATGTATTCACCTAATACTTTTTTATCTAGTGCTATCACCTCTTCTATAAGTTTGTAAGCAGCATACTCTAATGCCTCCAACTCGTTTCTGGCAAGTGCAGTTTGCTGATTTAACTTAGAGCTTTTGTTTTTCATTTTTATTTTTGAAAATCTTAACTCTTCTAAAAATATTGTTTCGAGGTAGTAATTTATGCTTCTTAGCTTGAGTATAATTTTTCTTATGCTGTGTAATCTCTTTTTTAGTGAGTCAAAAGCTTTTTTGTTAAATCTATTTTTATCAATTGAAAATGTAGTTACAATTGCATTATGTAATTTTTTAATCAAAATTCTCTTTTTATTTTCAATTGTTATGTCTCTTTTTAGCAGTATGTCGTCAATATTCTCAACTTTCACATAATTTTTATAATTAAAACTTCTTATCAGCTTATTTGCTTCATTGGCAAGCCTTTTATTTAAGCTGAGATGTTTTTGATTTATTGCCACCCTCATTTTTTAGATACATAAGATTTTGTCTTTATAAAGATTACGTATAAGAAGCTATTTACTTCTTTTCTAAGAACTCATTTATAGTGTCGACAATTTTCTTAATTGACTCATTGTTTAGTGTGATTGGGTAGCCTTGAAGAACAACTTTAAGTTCATTAACAGTTGTTGGTTCGATGTCGATTATTTTGTGTATATGCTGCTCTTTTAGCCTTGGTATATTAAGGCTATTTATCTTCTCAAAGAGTTCGTCTGCATTTTTTAATGTTGTAATTTGGTTCATGTATTCTTCTGTCCTGTTAGCTCTGAAATTGAGCTCATTATCTCTTTTCTTTATTCTTTCAAGTTCTTTCTTCAGTTGATATATATTTATAGGAGTTTCTGAAATTATTTGCATGTTTGCCATTTGTCGAAAATCCTTGATTTTCGAGCATCATCGGAAATCTTTGATTTACCGAGATGTCAAAAATCACCATTTATTTCACTGGTTCTTTTGCTTTCGCAAGGTTTTCCAGTGATTTTTGATCATGCTCAGAAATGCTTTGCATTTCTGACATTTAAGCTTTTTTCAAATGTATAGGATGTATTACTAAAGTTTTGTCTTTGCCTAAATCATTGATCATTACTTCATAGCATTTGCCTCTTTTACCCTTGATGACGCCAGTCTTACCCATGAAACGAGGATGATACATGCCCTTTTGCACAGCTGGTTCTGTGTGCAAATAGACCCTATCGCCAGCATTAAATAACTGCAAGTATTTTGTTATATTTATCTTACCCTTACTTCTTTTTTCCTTCCTGAATTTGTACCTTGTCTTTCTTCTTATGCCACCAATTCTCTTGACCATTTTTGCAAGATTTGAAACTTTGGCTATTATAAAAAGGTTTCTGTTAACTTGCGCAGTTAAAATTTCTTATTTACCACTACACAGAATAGAAAGATTTATATATCTGCATATGTAAGGAAAAATCGATTTTAAAAATAAGTTAATAAAAGGTGATTTTAATGGGATTTTTAAGCAAGCTAAAGGAGAAATTGGGAAGTTCTAGTTCTGACATGTTTGAGGAAGCTGAGCATGGCTATGTTGAGCTGGGAAGCGAAGCTGGTATTGAAACCAGAGCAAAATTAATGGTAAGGCCTTTTGTGATTGAAGAGTTTGAGCATATTAAACCAATTCTAGACTCCCTAAGAGAAGGTCATACAATAGCCTTGATAAACATTAAGCCTTTGAAGGACAAGGATTTAGTGGAACTAAAAAGGGCAATTAACAAATTAAAGAAGACTTGTGATGCAATTGAAGGTGATATTGCTGGGTTTGGTGAGAATTGGATTGCAGCTGTACCTAACTTTGCCTATATATATAGAGGGCAGAAACCTGCCAAAGGCGAAAAGAAGGAGATGGAAGAAGTGGCTGAGTACGAAGAGTGAGCTTATTTTTCTTTTCATATTCAATCTGTTTTAAAAAAAGGTGTAAACATTGGTGGATGGGCTAGAGGACAATTTAGAAGATGGTGATGGGAGTTCTATTGCGAGTAATGTAAGGGAAATTCTGAGAAATATGCCTAGTAATGTAATAAAACCTACGATCGACAGCCTAGAAACCGCAGCAAACTTTGTATTAAGACCTTGGTATGGTTCTGCTTTGTATGGAACATACGAGTTTCTTGTTAGGGTTAGTGACGATTTAGCTAAAGCTGTAAAGAGGCTAAATCAATTTTATAGAAGGAATGGTGCTAGGTCGTCTAATTCTGATGGAGACAGGCTTGCTGATGAAATCAGAAATCAAAATACAGGGACGCTTATTCGTAACAGAACACGATTTGAAATGGATGAGGATAGGGGATATTTTTGTAGAGTATTCGCTGAGAAGTATAATGGGATGTTCCCATTACTTGGAAATGCTATAATTTTTGAAACAACAATAGTTGGTGTGATTGATTTTAATGGTAAAACAACTAAAATATTACATGGATATTCAGGTATGGAATCGATATTCACAGATAGAGGATATAAAGTTGAATATGTAAGTAGTATACCAAAACCATAAACTATAAAAATAAATGATTTCTTTTGGACTTCATGTCTGAAGAAGAGTTAAAAGAAGATTTTGAGCAACAGCCATGTCCTTTATGCCATGAAAAAACTTTAGTTCTAACTGAGAGAGAAACTGAAGTTCCTTATTTCGGTAAGGTTTATCTTTTCTCTATGACTTGCGATAACTGCAAATATCATATGGCTGATATTGAAGCTGCTGAGCAAAAAGAACCTGTAAAGTACGAGTTTGAGATTTCAAGCGAGAATGATATGAAAGTTAGAGTTGTGAAATCTGCACAAGCAATTGTAAAACTGCCACATCTCGCGACAATCATACCAGGACCTGCATCACAAGGTTATGTTACAAATATAGAGGGTATATTGAATAGAGTCAAATACCAAATTGAATCTTTAAAAGAAATGGAAGAAAATGAAGAAGACAAGAAAAAAGCTAAAAATCTTTTAAAAAAAATAACAAGAATCATTTTGGGACAGGAAAAGCAAAAATTAATTATAAAAGATCCAAGTGGCAACTCTGCAATAATAAGTGATAAAGCGATTAAGACGCCATTGAAGGTAAAGGTAGAAAAGTGAATTTTTGAAAAATAAATGAGATAAAAATAATGCGCTGTGAAAGAAAAACTAATATAAATCTCAACATTCATTGCACATTATTGCACATTCAATAAAAACATTAATAAAATCAACATTGCAACTTAATTTTGATGGTGACTTAAAATCATTAAAATCGGCATTATGGGAGGTTCTGGATTAGAAGATCAAAAAATATTGAAAGATGTTAAAGAGATAAATGTCTCAACAAAGTTTGGAAATCCTTCAAGTACTTTAATAACTGGAAAAATAAGCAA
>CAZSIU010000066.1:0-5046 GCA_964607225.1 uncultured Methanosarcinales archaeon
TTACGCAAAATCTGAATGACGCAAGGAATTCGATTTTGCCACGAAACGAGTATTAGGCGAGTGGGCTTTATGCCCACCAATTTTTCCCAAAGAAAAATTAGACATTTTTTGTGCCTAAATCGTTTGCCCTGTACATTTTGAAAAAATGTTTGTATAATTCCTTGAATTATGCGAAAGGGCAAAGAGGAATAAGGAGTTTGAGTGTAACTTATTCGTGGCTATTGGACGAACTTTTTTGTCGAAATGTTTATATATTTATCATTAAAAGATTTAAAATATGTGGCCTTTTTCGGATAGAAATGTCAGTAGAGCAACACGAGCAGTAATTAAATATTTGAAAAGACAAAATGTTCCAAAAGAAGAAAGAAAAAAGGCAACGCTAGATTTTCTTCGCGGATTTGAGCACGGTGTTAATACATTCAAAAACAATAGGATTGGTGTTAATACGCGCATACCTTGGCGTATGATTCCAAAAATTTTGAAAGAGGGTATTCCCCAAAATCCTTATTTTGGAAGAACATTATTTGTAGCTCCAATAGACGACCCAAATAATCCAGCAGTTTTTGGTGCTTGTGTTGGATATATTGTTGGTATTTTAAAATTCCAGTCTAGACAAATTCTTAGTTATGACGTTTATTCTTCGGACTGTGCTGAATTTATAAAAGCATTGAGGGATAAGCCTGGCATTTATGAGGGGATTAGAGATGTTGTAGTTGAATGGTTAAATGAGATGGAGCCGCAACGTGGAAGTTTTACAAATAAAGAAAAGGAAAATTATAATGTTTTAAGAAGTGCGGTATGATTAGAAGGGTGGGTGGCGGGGTGAGTGGCGGCGGGTCGATTGAAGTTTTTGAATTAGTTAATGGTGCTTTTAATCAAAAAACATCAAGTTTTAGACTTAAAAGCCTACTTATAGCACAAAAGTTATTGATTTCTTAAATAAATTCCTCAAACTCCTTATTCCGTTTGGTTAAAATCCGAAGCTTTGCGTAGGAAAATAAATCAGGTGCAGAAAATGTTCGCCTAATGGCAATTATACGAACATTTCAATTTTCCTGATATGCTGTTGCATATGCACTTTTTTTATTTTCCTATATAAAATACGAAAAAAATCTCCTCCATGGCGGTTCGACGGACAACTTTTCTCCTTTAACAACTAAAGCAAAAGTCGAAAAGCTTGTCCTACTCGCCAGAATTTTCTTCGCCTTTCACTTGCTAACTAATGAAGGCTTGAAAATTCTGTCTCGCCGAACGCCACGGAGATTTTTTTCTTTAAAAAAGCAAGGGTTTAATGCTAAGATAAATATTTACTACTATAGTATGATTAAAATGCAAAATTTTAAATACCATAAGTAATTCCTTTATGATATGGAAATCCGGGAAATTCGTTGGGTAGAAGATCAACCTTCTATAAGACCTGTAAGAGTACAGATTGAACAAAGTGGTTTAATCCCTGATTTAGTATCATTAATTGAAAAACACAATCTAAAGAATGCTAGAGGTAATATACAAATACAATTTCCAAAAGGAATAACTAATGTCTATGAATGTGCTGTGGTGAGAAACACCGAACCAGAAGTGGATATTCCTTATCATGTTTTTATTAAACAATTAGGTCTTCATACCCACGATGCTATAGGAAAAATCTATAGTAAATAATAAATAACAAGTTACTTTTCTTAGCATTAAACCGATTTTTTTTGGCTTTCTTTCCTTCGCATAAAGTGAGACTTTATACGCAAGCCCTTCGGGAACATTTCTTTAAAATGTACGGAAAGAATAAAAAATCGGAAAATTGAAATGTCTAAGCTCACGAATTTCATTCGTTCGCTTGGTCGGCGTAAAGCCGACTCGTATAATACTCGTTTCGTGGCAAAAACTCGTTCCTTGCGTCACGATGTTTTTGACCTAACTTTTTCTCAGCTCTGAAAAATTCGCCAGCTCTGAAGTTTGCGAGTTCAAACTTCGAGGGCAATTTTTCGAGGAGAAAAAGTTCACGAAACTTTGGGCATAAGACGTAGTTTTAAATATTAGTTCTTATAATTGTCATAATATTTTTTCAAAAGAGGTTTAGGAAAAGTGCTGGACAAACTTGAAACAGAGCTTAAAATAAGGGGATTTAGCAAGCGAACAGTTGATACTTACCTGTTTCATAGCAAAAAATTCCTGGACTTTGCAAAGAAAGAGCCGAATGCTGTGGCTGAAGATGATGCAAAGCGCTATATTGCTTACTTGATGTCAAACAAAAAATACAGCCCAAGCAGCATAAATCTTGCGATAAGCTCTCTAAAGTTCTTTTACAATGAAATCTTGCAAAATAACGCCTTTAATGCTGTTAAGTCACCAAAGCTTGAGAAGAAGCTTCCAACTGTTTTGACAAAAGAAGAGATTAAAAAGCTACTTAATGCAGCAGAAAACCCAAAGCACAAGCTGCTTATCGAGTTTCTGTACTCTTCTGGATTAAGAGTCAGTGAATGTGTGAGCTTGAAGATAGACGACCTTGATTTAGCTGAAAAAATCGGCAAAATAAAGCACGGTAAAGGCAAAAAAGAAAGGTATATTATCTTATCTGACAACTTGATACAGCATTTGCAGAATTATATTCCAACAAAAAAAGACAATTCAACTTATATTTTCTCAATAAAAAATCGACCAATAACAATAAGGCAGGCCCAAAGGGTTGTGAAAGAAGCTGCAAAAAAAGCAGGCATAAGGAAAAGGGTGTTTTGTCATGCGTTAAGGAGCAGTTTTGCAACACATTTGCTTGAAGCTGGAACAGATATAAGAGTTATTCAAGAGCTTCTTGGACATTCTAACTTATCAACAACGCAAATCTATACAAAAGTTTCAACACAGCAGCTTAAGAAAGTAAAAAGTCCTTTGGATACATTATGATTAAAACTTTTAATCAATGTCAAAAATTTATTATAATTTTTGAACATTCCCGAAAATGCAAAGCATTTTCGATAAAAACAAAAAGATTTTAGAAGCCAAACTCCTGCAGACTTAACTGCAATATGTTTTCTTTTGTTTGCAATGTCTTGAATTCTTGATCAAGCCTCAAATAAGGTTTTGAATTTACATATCTTTTCATAATTGGAACTCCTTTCTCTATCAAAGATGTCACATAATTAGCTGCTAATTGTTCTGATATAGCGAGCTTTTTAGCAATATCTTCATAGGTTAAGCTGCCTTTTTCTTCTTCGAGAGTGTATATAACTAAAAAAACTTCTTGCTCTCTTCTATTAAGCCTTTTCACGTCAAAATTATTTGTTTTTACAGCAATGCCTGAGCTAGACTCAAGATGCATTTGTAATTGGTCAATTCTTTCACTTAATCTGTCTATTTTGGATTCAATTTCATTAACATACTCAAAATTTGCAGCAATCTCGTTTGTGTTTTCATTTATTGCCTGCAAATGCTCTTCTAACTCGTGCTTTATTTTTTTGTTTTTAATTAGACTTCTACCTCTAAGAAAAAATTTCTTAAAAATAATTATCACCCCCAACCTTTTTTGCCAAGCAAAAAAGCTTGACCAAAAATTGTGGGATTTTTAAAATCCCACTTACTAAAATTTGGCAAACGAGGTTGTTTAAATAAATTTCTATTATATGCGCTTTATTGCTTTTACTAGGTAATGCTTTTCCTTGCCTTTTTTTATCACACCAATTTCGTCTAGCTCTTCTATCTCTTCCAATAGTCGATAAAACGAGCTTTTAGAGCATAAATTTTGCTCGTCTACAATTATTTCCTTAAGTTGTAAAGCAGATACTTTTTCATATTTCTTAATGTACGAGAGTATCACACTCTTTACATACTCTTTTGAATTTCTCGTCAATCTTCTTATTATTTTTTCTTTCATAGAAAGCCTTTTTTGTTCCAACCTTTCAAGCCTTTTTTCAATATAAGATAAATCAACATGAGTTTCTTTTGGTTGCTGTGCAACATACCTTTCCATAGGCTGCCTTGATAATTCAATAATTTTCTCATTTAATTCTCTTATCTTTGCCATTATGCTCTCAAAAGAATAATAATCGTCGATAATTTTGCGTATTTCTTCTCTTGTTTTTGGCGTATAAGAAAGCTCTATCTGCAGCTTCTTTATAGTCTGTTCCTGCTCCATACTTTTCCTGTAAAAGTAATTTAGCCATTGAAAAATATTTGTTGTGTCTCTTTTTACATTCGCAAATGATTTTTTAAGTACTTCATTAATTTGATTCAGCTTTTTTTCTGTATTATCTTTTTTCCAGAACATAAAATTAATTTATAGTCCCAATTATTTAAATCTTTTCATTTTTGGGACTAATGTGAGACTAATATAGGACTGAATTGGGATTATTATTAGTCTATAAAACAAAAAATTTGGGACTGAAATGGGATAATATTGGGAATGTAATAGGACTAAGTTGGGAATGAATAAAATCTTTAAAAAAATTAAATTTTTAGAATTAATACTAAAATACAAAAAAGATTTTAGCAAATTAATTAAAAACAAAAAAAATACAATTATATTGAGAATAAGATTAGATTAAAGTTTATAGAAATGGTGAGGTTTATTAATTCCAATATGGAAACAATTTAACATACAACTAAATTTATTTTCAATATAGAAAAATATAATATGTAGAATTTTACTCATGAAAAGTGAGACATGGAAAGTGATTGACATGATGAGCGAGGCGAGCCTCGCATGCAGGTAGTTCAAAATGATTAAGATTGGTTCAAAATCAGGGCTTGCAATAGCTTTATCGCGCTTGGAAGGCTTTTCAGAGCCTAAAGTGAGGCAAGAGCAGTATTTGATGGACAGCGAAATAGCTGCTTTTGTGCTTTGGAATGCCTATCTTTTGGGTGATATAGAAGGAAAAGTGATAGCTGATCTTGGTTGTGGTACTGGTGTACTTGCAATAGGCGCCTTATTGCTAGGAGCAAAGCAAGTTTTTTTTGTGGATTCTGACAAAAATGTATTAAAGATAGCTAAAAATAATACTTTAAAGGTGAAAAGTGAGGGTTACAAACTTGGAAAGGCTAAATTTATTTGTAGAGACG
>CAZSIU010000067.1:0-5043 GCA_964607225.1 uncultured Methanosarcinales archaeon
TTATTGTTTTGATGGTTGGTGTAACAACTGACATCACAGAGCTTTCAATGGTATACGGCAAATTTGGCAAAAGATGCGCAATTGCTTATTTATTGACTGCAACAACTATTGCTATTTTATTTGCTTGGTGGATTAATTTGGTGTTTTAGTTATTTTTATTTTTGAAAATTTATTTTTTATTAATGCATTAGGAAAGATTGAAAATAAATGACTAATATATCATGTCTACAATTACTTTGAACATAATAAAATTTAAAATTGGAATTAAGAAGATAATAATTAAAAAATAATCAATCCGCCTACGGCGTATGTTAGACTCGCTCAATAGCTCGCCTATTTATTGTAACTAAAAATGCAAAACTGGGTTTATTTTGTATTAATTGCGCAAGGAATTTGGTCAATTACTTCTTTAATAGACAAGTTTGTTATTTCAAAGGGCTACATAAAAAATCCGCTTGTTTATATTGTTTTGAATGGGCTGATGAATTTTTTATTGATATTTTTATTACCTTTTGCTGGATTTGAGTCATTGAAGATTACAGATTTACTTATTGGATTATTTGGTGGATTGGTTTTCAGCATTGGAATTGCAGTTTATTATAAGGCAGTGCAATACGAGGAAATTTCCAGAATTGTCGTGATTGGACAGTTGGGCCCTATTTTTGTTTTGATTTTATCTTATTTATTTCTAGGAGAAACACTAACTAAAAATGATTTTGTTGGATTTCTATTTTTAGTTTGCGCTGGAATGGTAGTCTCTTACAAAAAAATAGACGGTTCGTTTAAATTAAGCAAAGTATTTACCTTAATGATACTGTCCATTTTTCTCACCAGTATCAGTTTAATAGTAGCCAAACATATTTATAACATTACAAGCTTCTGGAGCGCGTTTTTGTGGCTAAGAGTGACAGGATTCACTGCTCTGCTTGCCTTACTTTTGCCTTCTGTGAGAAAAAACGCTTTGGAAACCTTTAAAGCGATGAAACCCAAAATAAAGGGGTTGATGATTTTCAAGATGATTATCGATTTTTCTTCTTTCACTTTTGCAGGGTATGCATTGATGAAAGGTCCGACATCTCTTGTAGCAGCTTTAAGCAGCTCTTTGCTTCCGCTTTTTGTTTTTTTGTTAGCTGTATTTATTTCAATCTATTTGCCGAAAATTGTAAAAGAACAAATTAACAAAAAAACCATTTTAACTAAGCTTTTGGCTATTGCATTAATTATTGTAGGCATTGGTTTTATTAATCTGTGATTTTAAAAACCAAAACTTTTATATACTTAACAATTGTTAACTTCATAAAATGACAGATGAAAATCAAGTTGGACAGCAAGCTGTTAGTGAGCAACAACAGGAAAGTGTAAAGAAGTACAGAATAGAGCATGACAGGCCAAATTGCATAGGATGTGCTGCATGCGCTGCTGTTGCACCTGATTTCTGGACTATGCATGAGGATGGCAAATCAGATATTGTTGGGTGCAAGAAAAGAGATGATGAATGGGAAGAACTTGATATTGAAGAAAAAGACTATGTTATTAACAAAGAAGCAGCAGAATCGTGCCCTGTTAATGTAATTCATATTATAAACAAAGAAACAGGAGAGAAAATAATTTAAACTTCTTAATTTCTTAATTACTTAATGAACAAATGCCCTAAATGCGGCTCTAAAAATGTTAAACTTGACAATTATCTAGGAGTTAAAGTAGTTAAATGCAATAAATGTGGATTTGATGAAAGCTCTGTTTACGAAATTTATCCAGAGCAAAAGAAAAGCCAGAAAGCAAAAGGAAGATATACACCATATAAAACAGGCGGAAGTAGAAGAATTATAAAGAAAAAATAAAGGGTGTTTATATTGGACATTAAACTATTGATGAACAAATTCACAGTTTATCATTACATGATTTCTTTTTTGATTATTTTGCATCTAGTAAGTGCATTTTTCTATGGTTTTGGCATTAAAGCTTTGCTGCCTGTTTTATATGCTGTAATTACAACTACAACATTTGATTTATTCATAGAATATTTTAAATCAAAAAAATGGATATTTCCACAAAGTGCATTAATTTCTGGGCTATTTATTGGCGGCTTATTAACCCAAAATCTTCAATGGTATGTTTATGTTTTAGCTGGAATAATTGCAATTTTATCAAAGCATATTATAAGATTACAGCAAAGACATATTTTCAATCCAGCAAACTTTGGGGTTTTGCTTGTATCTATTATTTTTGGTGTTTCACACACTTGGTGGATTTCATCACCTTTAATTTTGGTGTTGATTTTTGGTATTTTTATAATCTGGCGCTTGAAAAGATTCGATTTGACATTAAGCTTTTTGATTGGTTATTATTTGATTAATTCTATAATTGAAATATCACAAGGAGCAGGATTTCAGGAAATTTATTATACAATTATAAATGGTGGAGTTATTTATTTCCTCTCAATGTATATGCTGATAGAGCCAAGAACAAATCCAAGCGGAAGAAATCAAAGAATTGTTTATGGAGTTTTGGTTGCAATATTGTTTATTATATTTCATTTTTATACCCCAAGACATGACTTGCCATTAGCTTTGGCTGTTGGAAATATTTTTGTGCCTATATTGAATAAATTTGAATTTAAGAAAAAAGAAGAGGCTAAAGAAAACCAAATGCAAGAGCAAATTATTTAAAATTTTATTCTCTCTAAATTCACAAAAGCATATTTATAATCATTTTTGTGTTCTTCTCTTTGCACTTCTTTCCATTCATCTCTATTATATTCTGGAAAATAAGTGTCACCTTCAAAATATTCATCAATAAATGTCAGATACATCTTATCGGCTTTTTGAAGAAATTCTCTGAAAATTTGTTCTCCTCCTATTATCATAATTTCTTCATTTCCTTCAGCTGCTTTTAATGCATCTTCTTTAGAATGAACTACAATGCATTCCTTTGCTTTATAATTTTTATCTCTTGTTAGAATTATGTTTTTTCTATTTGGCAATGGCTTTCCAATGCTTTCAAACGTTTTCCTTCCCATGATAACTGGTTTTCCTAATGTCAATTCTTTGAATCTTTTCATATCCTCTGGCAATTTCCAGGGCAAAGAATTATTCTTTCCAATAACTCTATTTTTGCCCATTGCAGCAATAAGAGAGATTTGCATTTTAATTAAGGTTTAATTTTTTAAATTTTCAATCCGTTGCTTCGCAACATGTCGATAAATGCTTCGCATTTTCGATCACCATCGCAAATCTTTGATTTGCGAGGAATTTTACACTCGGCAAAAATTTTAGTGACATGCGAGTGAGCTCGTCTCACTCGCTCACAACTCACTCAATAAAATTTTGCCTCGTATTTATTCAATGTATTATATATAGGCGAGGTTTCGCGATGTGGCAGAACAGCGAAACCGAGCACAATAATTTGCCGAAGGCGAATTGAATTTTATATTTTTCAATTAAATAATAATTTTTAAACCGCCATTTCTGCTTTTATTGGAGGATGATGCTGATAGTTCTCCAGTTTTATATCTACCATTGCAAAATCATCAATGTTTTTTATTTCCGGGTTTAGCCATAGCTTTGGCAATGGGAAAGGTTTTCTTATTAATTGCTCTTTCACTTGCTCAAAATGGTTATGATAAATATGAGCATCTGCTAAAACATGCACAAATTCTGCTGGCTTTAAGCCACTAACTTGTGCTACCATGTGTAATAATAACGAGTAAGAAGCAATGTTAAATGGCACACCTAAAAACATATCGCAAGAGCGCTGATACATAAGCAAAGATAATTTATTGTTTGCAACAAAAAACTGGAAGAAAGCATGGCAAGGTGGCAAAGCCATCTCCTGCAATTCACCAGGATTCCATGCATTAACAATAATTCTTCTACTAGTTGGATTTTCTTTAATCAACCTTATTGCTTCTGCAAGTTGGTCAATTTCTCTGCCATCAGGTACTTTCCACTTGCGCCATTGAACACCATAAATTCTTCCTAAATCACCATCAAACCTTGCTTTTGGCTTCCAATAATCAGCTTGAGCATTAGAGGTCCATATTGTTGTTTTTTCCTTATCTCTTGTGCCATGAAGTATTTCTGCAAGCCTTCTTTCATCATCAGAACCTTCTATAAACCATAATAACTCACTCACAACGCTTTTCCATTGCAATTTTTTTGTTGTTACTGCTGGAAATCCATCTTCCATATTAAAGCGCATTTGCATTCCGAAAAGAGCCCTTGTTTTAATGCCAGTTCTGCTTTGTCTATCTATACCGTTTTCAAGAACATATTTTAAAGCATCAAGGTATTGTTTCATTTTGGTTTGTGATAATTTAGTTCATTATAAATAGATTTTGATTATTATTTGGTGTATATCATAAAGCTTGTCGTTTTCTCCAGTAGTAAAATTTCTTAATCACTACCAAAAAGTATTTATATTACTACTTTAATGGATTAAGCAATATGAAAAAGAAGACTATGCAACTTATTTTTGTTCTGCTATTTATTGCTGGAATAGTGGTTGGTTATCTTCTTCCTGGAGATGTTAAAACTTTGACTAAAAAACCATTACAAGCAAATATTTTTGATGTTCCAAAAAAACTAGGACAGCTTGACCAGCAAACTGATTATTTTAAATATACAGTGTTGGCTTCAACTGAAACTGGAAGCATTGAGCTCATAAGATTAGACGATAAAATTCCACTGCACATGCATCCAAAGGAAAACCATTTTGTTTATGTATTTAAAGGAAGAGCAAAAGGAACTGTTGGAGATGTAACTGCTGAAGTTACAGCTGGGCAATTAGTCGCAATTCCTGCTGGAGTTCCACATAGCTTTGAAAGGGTTGGTGACACACCAGTTGAGATAATATTATTTTCTACGCCACCTTTTGTTGTAGGAGATACTGTATTTTTGGAGAAGTAATAAAAATAGATTTTCTTTTATGCATTTTCCACAAAGTTAATAAATATTGATTATCATTACAATTATATGAAGAAATGGCTTAAAGAAATAGCAAGAGATTTACTTGCATTAGGCAGCATTCCTTTTTATTTTCTAG
>CAZSIU010000068.1:0-5006 GCA_964607225.1 uncultured Methanosarcinales archaeon
TATAAATAAGCAAACAATTACAGTTGAAAATGAAGGTAGCTTTTTGTATTTTGTAACTTGCAAAAATAAAGCAGAACTGAATTCAGGTACTAAGGAAATTACATTTAAAGTTGATTTAACAGTTCCAATATCAATTATCTCACATACACCAGAATTCTTTAACTCAACAAATGTTGTATTGGCTGTAGAAACAAACAAGAAATCACAATGCAAATTTTCTGAGACAGATAGCACAGCTCAGCAAGGAGAAATCTTTGGAGCACCTAGCTACAGTCATACAAGACAATTAACATTAGCTCCTGGAAAGCATAAATTTTATATAGTATGCAAAGACCAATTCCTGCAAAAATTTTCTGATGTTGCATCTGCGTCATTTACAATTGATATAACTCCACCAATTATTTTGTTAGTTAACGACAGCAGTACACTAGAAAATCCAGAATTTACATTCAGCACAGATAATTTAAGGGTTAAATGGTATAGCATAGATAATGAATCAAGAGTAAGTGCTCATTTCTACTCACTTATTGAAGCAGGAACATCAAGGGTTGTGCTCAATACAACTAAAAGTACTGTTAATAATGAATATGTTATTGTCACAAAGCCAAATTCAACAAGCCTTGGCCTAATTAATGGCAACAGATATTTCTTTGGAGTTAGAGCACAAAATATAGTTGGACTATTCAGCGACATAAGAGAAAGTGATGGAATTACAATTGATACCAGCTTAAAGCCATTAAACTGCACAAATGAAATAAAAGACGAGAAGGAAACAGATATAGACTGCGGTGGAGGTTGTGAATTATGCGATTTAGGTAAGAGATGTAATGTTAATATTGATTGCAGAACTAATTTCTGCAATAATGGTGTCTGCTCTGCTCCAAAGTGCGATGATAATGCAAAAAATCAAGAAGAAAGCGATATCGACTGTGGTGGCTCTTGTAAAAAATGTCAAAATAATCAAGTTTGTAGTAGCAATAAGGATTGTGAAAGTGGATTTTGCAGCTTTGGATTCTGTAAGCCACAAGAAAGTTGTTCAGATGATAGACTTAGCCCAGGTGAATCTGATGTAGATTGTGGTGGACATTGCACAACTAAATGCTTTGAAGGAAGAAATTGTAATGTAAATGAAGATTGCGATACTGGATTGCAATGTATTTCTTCAATATGCAGAGTGTGTGCTGAAAATGACAAAAACTGCAATGGGATTCCAGATGAGCAAGAAGAAGTTGGTGTTAAAGATACAGACAACGACGGTTTGCCTGATGAATGGGAAATACAACACGACTTAAGTCCAACTGATTCAAATGACGCCAATTTGGACTCAGACAACGATGGTTTAACAAATCTTGAAGAATTTAACGTCCTTAAAATATACAGCAAAAGCACAAACCCAAATCTTGCAGATACTGATGGCGATGGATTTACCGATAAAGAAGAAATTGATAAAGGAACAAATCCAGTTGATGCAACAGACTTTCCTAAATTTAATTTAACTAACATATTAGCATTTGTTTTTGGCATTGTAGTGTTACTTTCAGGATTTGGGTATTTGGCTTATAGGTTTATGATGAAAAGGAAAGAAAAAAAGTTTGAAATGCCAAAAAAAGAAGCACCAAGAGTAGTTACACTTCCAACAAAGCAAGTTCCACAAAAGAAAATAGAAGAAGAATCTAAAATCAGAGAAGCGCTCAAAAGAAAAGAAGAGCAAAAAGAAAAAGAAAGGCAAAAGTTATTTGAACCATTTGGTAGAGAAGAAAAAGAAAAGCTAAGAGAAGAAGTTAAGAAACCAGAGATAAAAGAACCAAAGTTAGTAGAAAAACCAACTAAGAAAAAGCCAAAGGAAAAAATAATCAAAAAACCAAAAGAAGATGTTTTTGTCAAGCTTAAGGAAATAGCAAAAGAAACAAAAAAGAAAAAGCAACAGAAAAATGTTAAAAAATGAAAGTAGCACAGATTTACAGCCAGATATTTATTTATATTCTATCCATAATTTTAGTATCTTTTATTCTAGTCTATGGGTATAATGCAGTGCAGAATTTTAAAGAAAGAGCAGAGAAGGTTGCTTGCCTTAAGTTTCAAAATGATTTAAGCAATGCAGTTGAGAGCATTACAAGTGATTTTGGTAGTATAAAAAGAAAGGATTTGCAGCTCTGTGCTGGCTATACTCAAGTTTGTTTTGTTGAAACATTTGAAAGCCCAAATCTGCCAAGCAATATAGATCCAATCATAAAAGACAGTATATTATCAAAAACTGGCAGAAATGTTTTTTTAATAGAGAATATAGCAAAAGAATCATTTTATGCTGGAAAAATATCTGTTGAGCCTGATGTGCTTTGTATAAAAGCAGTTAACAATAAAATAAGCCTAAGGCTAGAAGGAAAGGGTAACTATGCTTTATTGAGCCAATGGAGTTAGTATAATATTGATTCTAAACATGAACAAAAAAGCATTTGAAGTTCAATTTAATTGGCTTTTTGTTTTAGTAGCTGGAACTGCTATTTTACTATTTTTTACTGTTGTTGTTGTTAAGCAGAAAAGCGTAGCAGAAACCTCAACAAAAGCAACTGTTTTAAAGAGTATAGAAGCAATAATGACAGGGGCTAGTGTTAGTACAGATACAATAAATATTGTTGATATACCAAATTCAAATATTGAGGTAAGCTGTGGCAGAATTTCTTTAGGTGGGGTATCAAAGCAATATCAAAGCTTGATATTATTTGCGCCCAGCTTAGTAAAAGGCAACAAGCTTATTACTCAAACGTTAGCTTTCAATGCTCCATACAGAGCAACAAACTTGCTTTATATTACAAGCCCACAGCTAAGATATGTCATAATTGGTAATAACAATCTTGCTAAGGAAATAAACAAATCATTGCCTGTTGAACTAAAAAAAGAATTCTATACAACTATGCCTGAAATCAAAAATTCCAATAATTACAAAGTTAGATTTATTGTTTTTGAAGATATGATAGATTTCCCAAAATCACTAGAGAAAATGCCAGATTCTGATGTAACAGCTATTAAAATTAATGGTGATAGCGAAAAAGGGACTATAGAATTTTGGCAAAAAGACAGTACCTCTTGGTTAGCAAAAGGTTCTTCCAATTATATTGGTAAAGCATCTTTAATCGGTGCTATATATGCTGACACCTTAGATTTGTATGAATGTAATATGCAAAATGTGTTTTCTAAATTAAATCTTGTTGCTAAAATATACATTGAAAGGACAAAAAATCTTGTTCAAAAATCTATATCAAGCAGACAAGTACAATGCAATCAATTTTACAACAATGCATTAACACATTTAAATAACATTCATTCAGCATCCTCAAACTTTAATATGGAGAATGTCAATGCAATAGCAGATGCTGCAAATTCTTTAGCTAATGAAAACAAAAACTCTCAAATTTACTCGTGTACTTTGATTTATTAAATAGTAATCAAAATGAATAGAAAATCACAAATCCAAATAGGAGAAACAATTGCTGTTTTGTTTGTATTCTTTATTCTTATAATTATTGGTTTTATATTTTATGTAAAAGTTATCAAAAGCAATATAGAACTTGAAAAAGAAGAATTGTCACAACTTAAATCAATTGGCATTGCACAAAGGGTTATGTTTTTGCCAGAAGTGCAATGCAGCGAAGATAATATAATAATAGATAATTGCATTGATATTTTAAAATTAGACTCTGCACAAAGTTTGATGAAAGAAAATGAAATTTATTACTATGATTTGCTTGAGTTTAGCGATGTAAACATATTGCAAATCTATCCTAAAGAAACAAAATGGAACCTTTATTCAAGAAGAACAACTGATTTCAAGAACAAATTTGTGACAAATGTGCCTATATCATTATACGACCCAGTTACAAGAAAGCATGGATTTGGGGTTTTAACTATAGAAACTTTGTCAAAATGAATAAAAAAATCAAACATTCAATAACTAAAATATTAAAACTAAATAACAATAATTTTTGATTTGTTGGTAAATTTTTGTTAAAAGTTATTGTAGTGCTCTAATGTAAAATGTCAAAAATCAAAGATTTTTGAGCATGATCGAAAATCGCTTTGCGATTTATCGACAAGCAAGAAGTACAAAAACAATAACCAAGAAAAATATTATCAAAACAACATATAAAATGTCTAATAAAAAAGCTCAAATGGAAATATTAGGCTTAGCAATTGTTGTAGTGCTTATATTAGTAGCTACTATCTTTGTTGTGAGATTCTTGGTGATTAAGTCGCCTACCGAATATAGAAAAGGTTTTGTTAGTGCTGAGCTAGCTTCAAACATGCTAAATACTTTCCTTAAGACAGCTGCAAAGGACTGCTCACAGCTTACAATGACAGAGCTTTTGCAGGATTGTGCTCAAGCAAGAAGTATAACCTGTGATAATGGACAAGACTCTTGCCAATATGCTGAGTCAACTGCCAAGCAAATATTTGAAAATACCTTTGACAAATGGAATACTGCTTACGAGTTTTTAGTCTATACAGATGTTAATCAACCTTTAATTAAGATAGGAAAATATTGCAGAGCAGAGAAAAGGTCAAAGTTGTTTCCAATTCCAATCAGCGTAGCAACTATGTATGTTAAATTGGATATTTGTGGTTAAGTAAAAATAGTATTATAAAATTAATTTAAACTTCAATCTGCTTCGCAAGTTTAGTGCTCGGCAAAATTCTTCTGCCAGTGAGTTGCACGCGAGAACGCGTGCTCGCGTTCATCTACATGCGAGTGAGCTTGGTAGCTGGCGAGCGAGTCTCTTCGCGAGCCTCGCATGTCACACGAACTCGCTCACAACTGACTTTTTTGCCTCGCCTATACATCTAAAACCCAAATATTTAAATATAACTTACTTCACAATTTGCTATTAAAGAGGTGTCTAAATGAACAAAGGACAGAGCATTTCTATCAACACTATTATTGTTGCTGCTATTGCATTGGCTGTTTTGGTGGTTTTGTTTGCTATCTTCACTGGAAGGTTAGGTGGATTTAC
>CAZSIU010000069.1:0-4907 GCA_964607225.1 uncultured Methanosarcinales archaeon
TAGATATAGAATTAGGAACTAAAAAAAGACAATTAGTAGCTGGATTGAAAGATTACTATGCAAATGAGGAATTAAAAAACAAAAAAATCATTGTAGTTACTAATTTAAAGCCAGCTAAATTAAGAGGTGTTGAAAGCCAAGGCATGCTATTAGCAGGAGACGATGGAACAAATGTTGGTGTTTTGACAGTTGAGCAAAGCAATCCAGGAGATAAAGTTTATTTAGAGGGATTTGAAAATTCTAGTAAAGAAATTAGTTTTGATGATTTCTTGAAAATTAAAATGACTGTACAAAACAGCAAAGTATATTTTGAAAACAAAGAATTAAAGACAGATAAGGAAACTATCAAGGTTGAAAAAGTCAAGGATGGTGCAAGAGTTAGATAGACTTAATAGCCTTATCAACTTCTTTTTGTGTGTAACCCTCTCTGTAGAGTATATCTTTTATTTGCTGTAGAGTAAATCCTCTTCTTATATTTTCATTTATGTATTGTTTGAGCGAATCTATAATCTGATTTTCTTTTCTTTTTTTGATGAATAAAAACAATAAAATTAAAACAATAACAGCCAAAACTGATAAAATCCATATCATATAATTTGTTCTTTCTTTTGGTTTTTCTATTAGTGGTTTTTCTTGTTTTGTTTTTGTTATGACAGATTCATTTGTTTTTTCAAACTCTAAAATTTCACAATCAATATCGTTTTTAAATGAGCAATCAGGATCGCAAATTCCATCTTTTACTTCATCACAAAAATCATCTTGGCCACCTGAACTGCAGTCTCTTGTGCAGCTTTCATAGCTTTCATATCCCTCACATATTTTATTTCCACATGTATCTGCAAAAGAGCTTACATCTATGTCCATTATCTTAGAGCCTTTAGGGTTGTACATTTCTATTCTTGCTGCATTCTCACTATATGGAATATAAATAAAGTAATTCCTGTTTTCAGACATATTATAGTAAACTGATTTTATATCAACATTATCAAATGAGACTGCCTTAATCAAAAATCCTGATTTGTCAGCATATTTAATTGTCTTGTCAATCTCCCTCAAGCTGATACTATTAAAAGTAACAGAACCGATGATATAATTAACATCAAGTACAAAATATTTTTCAGCATTTACGTTGCTAACTAACAAAAACATCAAAATTATGTATATTATTAGTTTACTGTTCATTTTATTGTATTGTTGTATTTATTAAGAGTTGTGCAAATGCCTTATTCCGATTTTTATCAACAGATTTAATTAAGACTGCATTTGAACCATTCACTAAATTAACGATAATAGCATCTGTATATTCTTCACTTGAAATCTTATTTAATATCAAAATATTCTCTAAAAATACAGAATTATTAATTGGATAATTTATTGCAGATATGCTAAATGACAAATTAACAAAGCTTGTATTGTATGTTATGTTGTCTAATGTATGCACAATTATTTTTGGTGGTGTAGCAAATGCTATTATATCATCTGCAAGTTTCTTTGGAGTTAAAATATAATTGCAGAAATTAGCAAAAGTTTCATTTATTGCTTGGGTTGTAATATTTTTATAGAATAAAACCTGTGGATTAACTCTTACTACTCTAGCACTTTCAAGAACACAATATTGTTCATTGTTGTCTAAAATAATTATTAAATCCTTTTTACTGCTGTATGATGGACAAGAGTTTGAAACAATATTTATCAAAGTTGGAATATTAAAGTAAGACAATGATTGTTCTAATCTATAAATGTTAAATTTGTCTTTATTGCTTGAAAACTTATCAATAGAGAATAATGTATTCAAGAAATTTTGTACATCAATCTCAAATTTCTGATAACCATCATTTAGAATTTCATAATTATCAGCTGCAAAAATTATGCTATGCTTTACACTTGGATTATCCAATTCTGTATAAATTGGCAAGCATTTATTTTTGTTTAATATAATTATGCTTTGAGTTTTGTTTATTAATTGTTGAGTGCCGTCTGCATATCTTATAATTATATCTATATCTAATTTTTTAAAACCATCAAAGTCTTTTACTTTTGAGCTAAGCCAATTATTGCCGTAAAGGTTATCGTTTTTTGCACCATCATTATGGAAACCATCATCGTAAAGTGTTATAGTATCAACAAGTTGTCCTTCATCCTTTATTTCTGCTTTTACAGCTATAACATTTGTTTTATCGTAAAGATAGTATTGTATGTTGAATGATGACTTATAATAATCTGCAGTTGATTTAGAAGATGAAAATCCAGCACCTTTTTTATTTTTAAGATTATATAATCTAGAAGTATAAGATTTGTCTGTTATATTTCTGCAGAATATAAGATTATTGCAGTCATTATTTACATAAGTTCCATAATTATTTATACAATTTCCTTTGAGATAATTTGTTAAACAATAACCTTCTTTATCAATGCAACAGCCTATATTACATTCTTCTAAATCAGTGCATTTTGCTCCTGCTGCAAATCTTGCATAGCATTCTTGCTTAGATGTTTGTTGGCATATTGAAATGCAACATCCTTCATTGCCACTGCTTACAACATAACCAGTTATTTGTTGCTCCTTTTTTATTGGGATTATGTTTGATACAAAAATTGAAATAATAAATAATAACGAAAGAAGTGCAGAAGACACTTTGGCAAATTGTATTTGATAATGTTTTTTGAATAATCTATCTACATAATTTTCATCATAACCATAATCAACTAGAACTTTCTTTACAGCATTCTTAGAGTAACCTTTACTTAAATGCTCCTTTATGTAATTTTTTAGCCTTTTATCTATTTTCTTTTTGTCCAACATTTTTCAGCATAGAAACAAGATTTTTTGATTTGCCTATGTATTTGACAACTTTTTGTCTTACTTTGCCATTTATCCTAACTGTCTTTACAAGATAATAATAGTAATTATTATTGATTTTTTTGACACGAAGGAATACCATAAGAATATATTAGGCACTACTTATATATTTAAAGGTTTTGATTATTTGGTTTACAATAAATTTAGGCATTATTCATATATAAATTTTAGGCACTACTTTTAAAAATAATAAAAATTAGAAATAATAAGTGAAATTTTATTAGGCACTATATAATAAGTTTAATTTTATTTAGGCACTACAAAAATAAAACCGTATATAAATAAAGGTATGATTAGGCACTACATTTTTTAATAGAATTGAGCTGTACATTCAACGCTGCATTTCTGGCATGTAAATTTCTCTATAAAATTGCACTTCTCAACCTGAGCACACAAAGTAACTGGAACACCAGCTTGGTAAGTGCCACTTTCTGGAATGCATTGCCCTTCACCATCTTTCTCAAAAGTGTCTATGCCTACTTGCCATGTGCACGTTGGAACAAAGTTTTGGCAGTTTTCTGGGGATTCTGTATAGAAGGCTTCTGAGGCTGCGCCTGTAACGCTAAGCCCTATAGATATGATATTAAGGGCTACAACTCCTAATGTAGTCAATCCAATAGTAGTGGAAGATGCCGCAGCAACGGCCGCTCCCACACCCGCAAGCTCTATACCTTCTAAAAGTAACAATAACTGGGGCCCAAACCAGATAGCTAATGCTGTGCTTATCACCAATAGGGCAATACTAACATAACACCCTTCATTAGCCTCAAAAACCTGCCTTGCAACAACCTTTTTTAGCCTTTGGCTCTCACAAAATACTGGTGTGAAATCTGTAAAACCTAATATAAACGCAAAAACATTTCTGTTGGCTCTGTCTTCAAATGAAGGTATAGGCACCCAAAAGCCATTTTTGCCTTGCAATATGCCAACACCTCTTGCATCTTTGCCTTGAGGGTCATCATAATAAAGCGTTAGTTTCTGGATTTTATTGAAAAGCAAGCCACTTGGCTCAAAGCTATAAACAGAATTGTCTAAAACATAGGTTAAGTCTTCTCTTCTTTTTATTTCCTTGTTTTCCTTTTCTACAGGAACATTTTTTGTCACAGCTTCGCTTGGATAAGATTGCTGAACGCTTATAAACTGCACATCCTGCCCATCCTTGCTTATTGTAGTGCCAGCAGAAATATCAAGCTGAGCCTTTTTATCAACAGAAAATATTGTATATGGCAAAACATTTGAGTTTGTTACACTATTCTTTTGAAGCTCAGTTACCTTTTTTAATTCTGATTTTCCAAGCTTTGCAGCAAAATTAAAAACATAATTCTGGTTTTCTGGAGTTATTGATTTTTTGTCTGTTATTGTAAACGTAATAATATCAGTTTCAGAATTTTTATAAGCAACATCAAAGTCAAGGCTTTTTAAGTAATCCAATTTCTTTAAAGGATTTTTATCGTCAAAATCAGCGTCAAATGTTTTTTCATTTACCTCAGTTGCAGCTTCAAAAATTGCCCTGTACCTTATGTCAAATGTGTTGAAAAATTCAAAAAACTCTTTGGTAAAGTCTTGCTGGCTTAGCTTTATTGGATAATTTACTTTTATTGTTACATCAGTAGTTCCAAATTCCATAAAGGTTGTTGGTTGTTGTTTTTCGATTGAAAATCCATATTTTGAAATATCTTCATTTTCTATACACTTAGGAATATTCATATTTATATGCTCGATTAATCTTTCTTGAGTTTGATTAAGGAATGGTTGTATATTGACTTGGTCAAGATGCCAATAGCTTGTGCCTTTAAAATTTATCAATGTAGGAACTTCAAGATAACCACCAGTCTGTCCAAGCCTCTTAAGCCCTTCAAAGCTAGCCTTTCTTATACAATCATTTACAAATTTTTCAACCTCTTCAGCTTGCAATGCCAAATCAGATATTTTCTTTGCTTCCTCCTCTGCCTTTGATTTTATGTTGTTGTATACAAAAAATCCTATGATTAAAGAAATAAACATTATCAAACCTATAACAACAAAGAACGAGGCTTGGGCTTTATTT
>CAZSIU010000070.1:0-4892 GCA_964607225.1 uncultured Methanosarcinales archaeon
TTCTTTAGTTGAAAATTCTGTTATTGGGGAGAATTCATATATTAATGGCAAAATAATAAATTCTGTAATAGCCGATAATGTAAAGTTAAGAAATACAATTGTTAAAAATTGTAGGATCTGGCCAAATAAGATAATCTCGAATAGATTAGTGCAAAAAGATGCAGCATGAAAATAATTGTTGACAAAATAAAAGGTTTTCATATTTATACATTCGGTATACTTAGAAGACTATATGATTGGGTTCTTTCATGGGCGCATAAGAAATATTCTTCTGTAGCTTTATTTGTTCTTTCATTTGCAGAAGCTTCTTTCTTTCCAGTCCCTCCTGATGTTTTGCAAATGGCATTGTCTGTTTCAAGGCCCAAAAAATCTTTTTTTTACGCATTAATATCTTCTATTGGCTCTGTTTTGGGAGGCATTTTTGGATATTTTATTGGTTTATTTCTTTTTGATATTATAGGAATATTCATAATAAACACACTTGGCTACCAAGCACAATTTCAAACTGTTGGAAATATTTACAAATCATACGCATTTCTAGCCATACTTACAGCAGCCTTTACCCCAATCCCTTACAAAGTATTTACAATAGCAGCAGGATTCTGGCAGGTTGGACTGCTACCTCTAATAACTGCTTCTATTTTAGGAAGAAGTGCAAGGTTCTTTTTAGTCGCATCATTAATCTATTTATTTGGTCCTAAAATAAAAGAGTTTATTGACAAATATTTCAATTTACTCACCATAATATTTTTTGCTTTAGTAATAATAGGATTTATTGCACTAAAATATCTTTTATAAAATAAGAATGAGAAAAATCAATGATGTTATAATATTAATAATTGGAATTTTGCTTTTTCTTGTTTCTTATAAATATGACCAACAGATAAATTTATTTTTTGAAGGTATAAAATTTCCAATATTTGATGCTATTTTTAGCATAATTACAAATTTTGGTGTAGTTGTGTTAGTGATGTTAGTTGTACCTTCTTTTATTTTTTATAAAAAAAACAAGAAATTGATTTATTTGCTATCAACAATTTTTATTACTTCTTTTATCTTAGCTTTTATAATTAAATTAATTATTTTAAGACAAAGACCATTAGATGTATTTACCTATCCTTTTACTAATATAATCAATTACTCATTTCCAAGTATGCATGCTATGGTTATTTTTTCTTTGTTGCCAATATTAATTAAATATTTGTCAAAACAAAAAATTTTTTGGGTTTCATTTGGTTTATTAGCTATATTTGGCAGAATTTACTTTGGCTTTCATTTTTTAAGTGATGTTGTGTTTGGCGCTTTATTTGGATATTTTATTGGCGATTATTTGTTGGAATTATATGAGAATGAAAAATTATGGAAGTAAACCGATTTGAATGGAACAGACAGCTTTTTCATATTTTTTTAGGCATGGTGATTGTTTTATTATTGAGATTTGGTTTTCTTAATAAAGAATTGATATTGATAATTATTATAATAGGACTTATTTTATCTTACTTAAGCAAAAAGACAAGAATTCCAATAGTATATGAATTACTTGAAAAATTTGAAAGAACTGAAGACCTTAAAAAATTTCCAGGCAAAGGACTGATTTTTTATTTTATCGGAGCATATATTGCTTTGCTATTATTCCCGAAGGAAATAGCAATGGCTTCAATAATTGTGCTAGCATTAGGCGACTCAATTTCACATCTTTATGGATTGCATTATGGAAAAATAAAACAACCATTCTCAAAAACCAAGTTTTTAGAAGGAACAATTGCTGGCTTTGTAGCTGGATTTATAGGTTCATTAGTTTTTTTGCCTTGGTTAGAAGCATTTTTAGCTTCTTTAGCAGCAATGATTGTTGAGACAATTGAGCTAAAAATTGGTACACAGCAAGTAGATGATAACTTAATAGTGCCTTTTGTTGCTGGAGCTGTTGTTTGGTTGGTTAGGTTGATTTGAAATTAGTTTTTAAATAAAAACGAAAGAATAATATACAACTTCTATCAAAGAATTCGATGGATGGGACTAATAGGTTTAGACGAAGTGGATTTAGCAGAATTGGGAATAGTTTCCAGAAGGAGACAGCCGATTGGGTTAGAAGAGACTGACGAGGTATATTTCTTTGAAAGAGGAGAGCATTATCGACCTAAGCATATCAGATCTTCAGGGCTAGATGTAATTAGTGAAAAAGTCAGGATAGCTCTGCGAATTTTGGAAAAGGAAGGAATACATAACTCACACATATGGTATGATTTGGAAGGAGCATGTAAGTTATATTTTAGGAGACACAAAAATTTAGATCCCAATAATATCTTGAATGCTATAAGAAAAGAGCAAAGATTAATGCAAGAACAAGGTGGTTATCGCGATGGTAAGATATACCAAGCATTAATGGAACCTTTTAGAAGATATGTTCCACAAGAACTTTATTCAGAAGTTATGAAAAGAAGAAATGGACACTAATTAATCTATAACTTTCATCAATAAACTTTATAAACAATCCTATCTTATCATTCTGACTTAAAAATTTTCAATTAACAAAATGCTAAGCGAACAACTAAAAGAAGTATTTTTGAGGAATAAAGACCCTTTCACAGATATACTTGGCCAAGAAGAAGCAAAGCAAGGCATTAAATCAGCTTTGCTTATGAACAGGCACATCATAATAGTTGGAGCGCCTGGGGTTGGCAAAACAACATTGGCAAAGAATATTGCGAAATTATTGCCATACATTGAAGTAATAGAAGGCTGCTCTTATCATTGCACTCCAAAAGAGCCAATTTGCCCTTCTTGCAAGCAGAATAAAAAAAATAAAACTGCAAAATTGCCCGGCACAAAGCGCTTTATCAGAATTCAAGGCTCGCCAGATTTGACAGTAGAGGATTTGCTTGGTGACATAGATCCTATCAAAGCTTTAAAATTTGGACCTTTAAGCTTAGAAGCTTTCACTCCTGGAAAAATATTCAAAGCCAATAATGGCATTTTGTTTTTTGACGAATTAAACAGATGTCCTGAAAAATTGCAGAATGCTTTATTGCAAGTTCTGGAAGAGAGAAAAGCAACAATTGGCTCTTATGATGTTGATTTTGATGTCAACTTTATCTTTATTAGCACAATGAATCCAGAAGATACCTCAACAGAAAAACTTAGCGATGTTCTATTGGACAGATTTGATATTATTTATATGGATTATCCTGAAAGCATTGAAATTGAGAAGGAAATTGTTGTTATGAAAGGTAAAAAGCTTGCAAATGTAAGCGATGAATTGTTAAATTTAATGGTTTATTTTATAAGATTATTAAGACAAGATGAAAAGCTTGAAAAAAAGCCAAGCGTTAGAGCTTCAATTGGCTTGTACGAAAGAGCCCAAAGCAATGCTCTGCTTAAAGGAAGAAAAAATGTTCAGTTTGAAGACATTAAAGATGTAATTATTTCTGTTTTAAGCCATAGAATAAGGCTTAAGCCAAGTATAAGGTATTTGCAAAGCATTGAAGATTATATTAAAGAGCAATTTCACAAGCATGTAGAAGCAACTAAATGGCAGAACCATTTGGAAGAAGAGCAACAAGCTGGTGGTTATCGGTAGCGAAGAGCTTGAAGTAAAGCAACTAAGCAAAGCAGAAGAGATAAGCGGCAAACTTACATTCCAGCAACTTGAAGACAAGTTCATGCATTCTGTTCTTGAAAATGATAAGAAAGTGATTGATAGTGGCAAATTAATAAGTGATGTGATTAATCAAGGCATGAGTTCTTTTAGCCCAGATTTAATGTTTGAGCAGCTTGTTAAGAGTTATCAAGCGGCTAAGCAAATCTATGGTGAATCAATTATAAGGCTTGTTTCAGGCTACGAGCCAGATTACATAAAGAAAAACATTGGCATTCCAGAGTTTCAAAAAGAATTAAAAGAAAGAATACAGCAAAAAATTGAAGAGCTTAAGGAAGAGGGATTTTTGCTTAAAGATAATTCATTGTCAGAAAAAGGTTTGGAACTAGCTTCTCTTGTTTTATATTTTGAGGAGCTTGATAAAATAGTTCCAAAAGGAGTTCTTGGGGGTAAGATAAGCAAAAAGACATTTATCTATGGAGAAAAGGAAAATGCAAGATTGTGTAAAAAAGGCGATAGATATAGAGATATAGCCTTGAGAAAATCTGTTAAGCTTGCAATTAGAAGGGGGCACAAGTATTTTGACAATAAAGATTTACAAGTTTATGAAAAGCAAAGCAAAGGACAAACTTATATTGTTTATGCCCTTGATGCATCAGGCTCAATGAAAGGCAAGAAGATAGAAGCTTGCAAAAAAGCTGGAATTGCTCTTGCTTATAAGGCAATAAATGAAAAAGATAAAGTTGGCTTAATTGTTTTTGGCTCTGAAATAAGGGAAATTATAGAGCCAACTAGCGATTTTACAAGATTGCTTAAAGAAATAACAAAAATAAGAGCTTCTAAAGAAACGGATATTGTTTCAACATTGCAAAAAGCAATTGAATTGTTTCCTAGCGATAACATAACAAAGCATTTAATATTAATAACAGATGCATTGCCAACAAAAGGTGAAGAGCCGGAAAAATCAACTTTGGAAGAAGCTTCAATTGCCAAAAGCAAAGGCATTACTATTTCTTTAATTGGTATTAATTTAGATGAAAAAGGCAAAAAGCTTGCAGAGAAAATAGTTGAGCTTGGTGAAGGAAGGCTTTATGTTGTTAGAAATCTAGAGAATGTTGATAAGATTGTGCTTGAGGATTATTATAGTGTTATCTGATTGTATATGCTTCATGTACTGCAAGTATCTCAGGTACATTAGTTGCTCCCTCAATGTACGCATCAAACAAACTGATTACTCTCCTGCCTAAATCATGAACTGTTCTATATCGTCCAGATGTAACATAATCAATGCGACAAA
>CAZSIU010000071.1:0-4890 GCA_964607225.1 uncultured Methanosarcinales archaeon
CTTTTAATTTTGGCAAAAGCAAATGCAGTTCTTGCGGATTTGGAAAAAGTAAAAGACTAAGAAGCTATGCTTGGCAGAAGAAGATAAAATAAGAATATTTTTAAATTGAGTTCTTTTAAGCATTATATGCGGAGGTGCCGGAGTGGTCAAACGGGATAGAGGACAGCAATGATTTTTATTGCACCCATCCAAGCTTAGGACCTATTGGCTTAGTGCCTACACAGGTTCGAATCCTGTCCTCCGCATTCATACTTTTTGTGATTTAAAGCGAAACATTTAAATACTCTTTAACTTCTTAGGTATCTTGTGATGTAAAGTGTCGCTAAAAGTTCATAACGAGGGGATAATAGATCCTCATGGTAATAAGAAGAAATATGAAAATTGGGTTAAAGATGGAAGGCCTTTTAGTTATGTTAGTGGACAAAATAAAGCATTAATATCTAGGTTTATGCAAGACATGGAATCTGGCTATAACATCAATCTTCAAAAAAAAGGTGGCAGAAGTTATTCAAGGCTAAATGCTTTAAGGGTTAGACTGCCGCAAATTGCTGGTTTCTTTCAAACTAAATATAAAAAAGAATTGTCTGAATTGACACCAAAAGAAGTTGTTTCTTTATTCAATGAGATGGAAAAGGGTAAACTAAAAAAGAAAGATGGAAACGCATACAAGAGCTGGAAGGATTACGTTAAAGATTTTAAGAGTTTCTGGCATTGGTATATGAGATATATGAAAAGAGAAAAACAAACTTTAATTGAAGATATAACAGAAGAATTGGATGGCACAAGCATAAAGAAAAGAGATTTTGTTTATGTTACCCATGAAGAACTCAAAAAGTTAGCGGATAATGCAAAATTTGAATATAAAGTTTTGCTTTGGTTTCTGTTTGATTCTGGAGTGAGAGCTCCGCAAGAAGCGGCAAACATTAAAGTTTCTGATATAACAGACGCTGGCGAAAAGGAGCCTTTGATGTTAGATGTACGGGATGAAATTTCAAAAACATTCGGCAGAAAAATAAAATTGATGCTAAGCTCAAACTTGATAAGAAGATATATTAAAGAGAATAATTTGACAAAAAATGATTTTTTGTTTAGAATTTCTCCGAGAGTAAAAAACCAGTATATTAAGAGGCTTGGCGAAGTCGTGTTGAAGAAAAAGGGATTAACAATGTATGATTTTAGGCACGCCTCAGCTTGCTATTGGCTGCCAAGATATAAAACCCAGTCTGCATTAATGTATAGGTTCGGATGGAAAAATCCTGAGATGATTGAATATTACAGCCAATTCTTAGGAATGAAAGACAACATTACTTCAGATGACTTGGAAGACTCAGAAACCAGAACTGAATTGCAGAAAGCTGTAGAGCAAGAAAGAAATCAGAGGCAGATAATGGAAGAAAGGATGAACTCAATGCAACAGGAAATGAAAACATGGAAACAAGAGATAATTAAAACTATTGCTGCTGATTTGAGAAAAAAATTGAAAATAACATCTTGATAAATTTACTTAAAAAATCTTAAAAACCAATTAATTATTAATTTAAAAAATCCTTCCTCTTTTTTTGCTGAAGTTAAAATAGCTTCTTTTTGTGTTTTATTTTCTTTAGGTTGGTTTTTTTGAATTATATCTTCATCAAATGATTTTATTTCTTTTGCAGGTGTTGATACAGATACAGCAGGTTTTTCTTCTGTAGTTTTCTCTTCTATAATCTTGCCTGTAATTTCAGAGCTTGGTTCTGAAATTTGTTCTGGTTCTGTAGTAGGTAATGTTGGTGATTGTACAGGTTTGGTTTCTTCTTCAAAACAAGGTCTTACTGGATTATGCCTATGATAAAATCCATAAGGTATCCCCCATTTTTCTTCACAATTAGTTCTACAAGTATGGCAACCATATTGATCTGTTCTTCCAGAATGAGAGTATGCTAATGTGATTATCAATAAGAGTATTATACTATAAATAAAAATAAATTTTTTATTATTTCTTACCATCCGCCCAACATGATAGAAATATACAGAAGTCTATAAAAAACTTACTTAATTTCTAATACTTTCATTTTAATTAACTATACCCCTTTCAATATCACCAAAATAACTACACACATTATTAAATTTAACTATTAAAATAAAGAAGGGAAATTTAACCACAAACTAATAAACCACCATCCTATATCTATAATCCCTATGATTAATGCTCCGCTTTTTTTAGAGCCTCTTCCTTTTGCGAGTGCACCAAAAATTACTGCTAATACTCCAAAAAATAAAGGTAAGAATAATAATCCAATTACTCCAAGAATTGTACCTACCTTGTTATAATCCATTCCTTGATCTGAAATTTTTTCAGATTCTTTAATATTTTTATCATCAACAAATAATTCATGTAGCAACTCTTCACTTGCTCCCTTACTTCTTAGCTTAGTTTTTATTTCGTCTTTGGTTAAACCCCTTTTCTTTAATTGGAAAAGATATTTTTCTAATTTTGATAACTCATTTGCTACTTCTATTTCTCCTTTAGTCCTTCTTTTTATTTTGTTCATTGCATATTTTTATATTTGCATACAGCATAATTGCTCAGATGGACAATTTTTTTGCCCTACATCCATGCTCTGTTGGCATGATGATGTGCATACAAAAGGAGAAATGCATTGATTCATCAAATCTTCTACTTGTTGTTGGGCTTGTTCTTGGGCTTCTTTCATCATATTGTCTATTTCGCTTTGCTCCGTCATACAACAAACTTTACCTGAAGGGCAGTCTTTCTGACCAACATCTGAATATTTGGCACAGTTGGATGAACATTTAAAAGGAGCATTGCATTTACTCATTATCTCTTCCATTTTTGCTTTGCTTTCTTCCATTGCTTCATCTATAACTTGGTTTACTTTTTCTTTCTGAGTTGTATCTATGCCTATATTTTTTATGTTAGATAAGGCTACTTTAACTTCTTTGGTAGAAACCCAATCTCCCCTTATAATTAAATTTAAATTTTCTGATTCTTTTGGCAATTCAAAAACAATTGCTCCTGAAGCTGTTAAAGAAGGCTGAAGTTGTTTGCCAAATTCTAAATAATCAGCAATATAAAACATATCATCAGAAAGTCTGTCAAATTGCCTGTCTTGGCTGTCAATTAGTCTGAATCTTGGGCTGAAAATCTGTTTAGTTTCCTTAGCATTGTTTGTTATATCAAGATAAACCTTCACAAATTTACCATTGGTTTTTTTGTTAGAAATAGATGTTCCCATTTCTGTAAATGTTTCTGCTTTTGTTACCTTATAAGTCAGATAGTCAACTTGAATATTTTGATTTATAGAATAAACTTTTTCAATACATCTAAAATCTTCAGAACATTGCTCATTGTCTTTACAATCTGAATTGCTTGTGCATTTCACATTGCATTTACCTTTTGTAAGTCCTTTATTAACTTTTGATTTACAACTTTCTTCTGTGATTTCACAAGAAATAAAATTATATCCATCGCAACTGTCGGTAGAACACTTATCTACACAAGAAGGTTTTTTCTCTTCTGCTTTTGGAATTTCTTTAGATGGAGCTGATTTTGTATCAGTCTCTTTCACATTATATCCTGTTGGAGTTTTTGGCAGTTCTGTATTGCAACTGCTTATTATGAAGATAGTAAAAATTAAAAAAAGAAATAAAACAACGTTATTATCTTTCATTGTCAATCACTCTTCTTTATGACCGCCATTAATCCAGCAATTATAAGAAGTATAAACGATAATGCATATGCAAAACTTATAGAGATTACTCCTCCAACTGCACTAACAATCATAAACCATCCGCCTAATTTAGTTTTGCTTTTTACTAATGAAGCACCAACAATCCCTAAGATTGAGAATAAGATAGCTACCCAACCTAAATTTACAACCATTGACGCACTTTTAGCGCCAAAAGCTCCAGCCAATCCTCCAACCATCAAAGCGAAAATTGCACCAAAGAATCCAAATATACCTCCAATTAATCCTAAAACAAATTCAACTGTTCGTTTTCCCATTTAAAAACACCCCCAAATGTGTTATCTCCATCTCAAATAAGAAAATTTCAATTAATTGTAACTCCTATTAATTTTCTTTTTATTTTTAAAATCACTTTGTATCAATCTTTTTTTTCTTAGGCGATTATTTCAATGCCTTTTAAGTTACTGTACTTTTCAGATAAGTAAATTGATATTTTTGATCACACATATCTATTAGAGCTTGTGCCCATCGAGTATATGGGTTGTGATAAGCTCTTAAATTTGTCAAGAAAAAGCTTGAATCAACTGCCTCATCAAAATCTAAATCGTGGCTTGCTCCTGTGCCTTGACAGAAATAGGTACCTTGACCAAAGCATACTTCATTTAGACTTATGATAAGACTCGGGTTACAATATACTATCATATTATATGCAAGATTGATATTACTTAAATCACTGGTAATTATATTAGTACCATATCCCGCTGAAATATTGACACTGTATTTATTAACTCTCACATAAAAAATTTGGGCAATCCTCTTAGACACAGTTTCAGGAAATGTGATTTCGTCAAAAAATACTTTTGATGATACTTCATTACTACTATTATATCGAGCTTTTTCTGCAATATAGGAAGATTCTTTCGGTCTGGCTTTTGAATAAATTAGTTTTGGCAATTCTCCATTTTTAAATTCATTTTCAAAAGTTTCTTTTGATTTAATAGATGATTCTATGAATAAGTTTTTATTGTTTCTAACAAAATCATAAAAATCATTATAGTCCTTTAAATAGCTATTTTTATCAATTATTTGTATTACTGTAACAGGTTTCTTTGGCACAATCTTAAAATATGAAATATCTCCATATTTTCCCAGAAATTTAGTTTTGCTTACTATGTCCGAGTAGACTTGAAACTCATCTGTA
>CAZSIU010000072.1:0-3167 GCA_964607225.1 uncultured Methanosarcinales archaeon
GCAGCGCCAAAAACAAGACTGATGTCCAGGATTATTCAACGAACTATACTGTAAACGGCATTGGAAATTATTCAATGAATGCAAGCGCTGCAATACCAGCTACAGAATTACGTCCAGATGTATCTTCCAGTTTTGAAGTAAGGTCTAGTGTTGAATTTGATGTGGCAAGGTTAAGCCAGACAAGGATATTGCCTACTGCAAAATATAATATGAATTTCACAATCAGGGCAAATAAAAACTTTGCAGGCAATATGACTGAAGCATTGGAGCCAGGATTTATTGTAACTCCACAGACAAACTTAAGCATTGAGACATTTGAAAATTACACGCTGCTCCAGTTTAATGTAACTTTTGTAAATGGAAGCACGTACAATATCGGCTACGAATATGACGCCCCTGACATAAGCCCCGAGCTTTATTTGGCTGGGCCATTAAGGATTGGAAACTTTACAGAGGCAAGGATATGGATGATTGCAAGCGACCAACCAGCAGGCTTTGGCTTTAACATAACATATCCGGATGCGGGCGCGCCTGGAATGAATTTGGTTGTGCAGTTTGTTGGAACAAGCTTTGCCTCTGGAGATTCTGTTAGTGTGAATTCATCAGGCAACATTACAATTGGAGCAATAGTTGTGACAAATGAAACTGGCTACAAGGTTGAGACTAACGGAAACGTTTTATCAACTGTGTTTTACATTCATCCAAATGCCACTGCGCAGAATGTGAATGTCAGCATAAGCGGACAATCATGGAGCGTGTTCCAGATTATAAATCCAAGCGGCACAAACGACGGCAATTTTACAGGATTTACATCCGGAACTCATATGATTGGCAATGGCAGAAATGGAACAAGAACAATAATGGGAACAATTGTTTTGGATTCCTTGATTATTCCTTCAGGAGTTAGTGTTATAGTCAACACAACAGATTTGGACACAACTGCTGTAGGCAACCAAGGTTATTTCCCTGTGCATATAATTGTTGACGGGCCTGTAAATATTTCCGGAATACTGAATGTGAGCGGAGTAGGAGGCGCTCCTGCAGTTACAACGGCTGGAGGGGCTGGAGGGGCTGGAGGACCAGGAGGAGGAGGAGGAGGCGGAGGCGGATCAGATTTGGCAACGGCTCCTTCAGGCGGAAACGGCTTTACTGGAGGGGGTGGAGGCTCATGTGATGAAAGTTGTATTGAAGGTCCTGGAGGTAATGGAACTGGCAGTTTAGGCGGAGCAGGCGGGACAACAACAACCTCAGGTACCAAAAGTGGCAGTGGTGGCAATTCAACATCCCCAAAAGTAATAGGAGGTGGAGAAGCAGCAACTTCTGCAACTGCTGGTGGCGGTGGTGGAGGAGGAACAGGATTCTTTTTTGGCAATGCCAGCGGGCCTTCTGGAGACGACATTGGCGCTGCTGGCGGCTTAGGAGGAGGAGGAGGAGCCGCAGCAGGCTCAACAGCAGCTACCGCAGCCTCAGGAGGCGGCGGAGGTTTTGGCACAGATGGGTCAAAAGGAAATGGTACGGTCGGTGGCGGTGCAGGTCTTGCTAACGGCAATGCCCAATTAGTCCCATTGGCAGGAGGCTCTGGAGGGGGCGGTGGCAGTGGTAATGCTGCCAATGGTGCTGGCGGCGGCGGAGGAGGCGGAGGCGCTGTTTTAATATTTGCTAAAGATAATATCACTATAATGCCAACTGGACAAATTTTATCATTTGGCGGCGGAGGCGGAACCGGAACCACAACAGGAGGCGGCGGCTCCGGAGGGGCAATTGTATTGCAAGCATTTAATGTCACAATTTACGGAGCATTAAACACAAGCAATATGTCCCAGTCAAAACATGCCGGAGGCTTAGGCAGAATCAGGATTGATGGCTTGGAAATGCCTAGCGTCTTTAACGGGAATGTAATTGCAGGAAGCAACTTTACAGGGCCTGCAATCAAAACAATTACCGATACGGGCATAACAGGAACATCAAATGCAAGCGCAAGCATAATTGTTTATGTGCAGCAAAAAAGCGGAACAAATAAAACGATTACTGGAACAGCAGATGCAAATGGCAAATTTGATATTGCAGTTACATGGTATTCTGGAACAAATTACATTGCAGTAATACAAAATTCAACTGTCAATACTTACACTGTTTTGAGCTCTGCTGCTGCAGCAACTTATGATTTTACACCTCCACCTGATGCAACACTGCCAAGGCTAAATGCTTCTCTTGATGATTCAACACCTTTCTTTAATTCAAGAGTCAACATGACAGCAAATGTGACAGATGGGGTTGGCTTAAGCTTCTGCCAGTTTATTGACAACCAAAGCTTGGCAAATGGTGCAAAAACATTCTTCAATAAAACAGTTACCGGAACAAATGACCAGTGCTCGCAGAATTATACAATTGCATTAGCTGCTGGAAATGTAATAAACTTTACTGTTATTGTTAATGACACTGTTAACAACATAAATCAGACATCACAGATTGTAACTGTCAATTCAACTGCTTTGCTTGGATGCGAAGACTTGGATGTTCCTAATATCCAGTATAATTTATCAAAAGATGTTGCTAGTGGCGGAACTTGTATGTATATTTTGGCTAACAATGTAACTTTAGATTGCAAAGGGTTTGATATTAATTACTCTCAATCTGTTGTTGGTTATGGAGTGAATATTTCAAGCTTTAATTATTCAATCATAAGAAGCTGCAATATTGTGCAGAACGTAACAAACCGTGGAGGCGCTGCTGATTCCTATGGAATCTATATTTTCAAAAATGCAAGCTTCAACACAATATACAACAACAGCATAACCACAAACAGCACTAGTGGATATGGCATTTATTTGTTAAAGGACGCAAGGAACAATAACATAACAAACAACACAATCATAACAAGAGGAGCCACTGGATATGGCGCAGTTCTGGATACAAGCTCCAACAACAACAATGTTTACAGCAATACAATAACGACAAGCGAAAGCACTGGATATGGCGCATTTCTGTCTTCAAGCTCCAACAACAGTGTTTACAGCAATACAATAACAACAAGCGGAAGCATTGGATATGGCGCATATCTGCTTACAAGCTCCAACAACAATGTTTACAGCAATACAATAACGACAAGCGGAAGCACTGGATATGGCGCATTTCTGTCTTCAAGCTCCAACAACAGTGTTTACAGC
>CAZSIU010000072.1:3267-4889 GCA_964607225.1 uncultured Methanosarcinales archaeon
AAGCTCCAACAACAGTGTTTACAGCAATACAATAACGACAAGCGGAGGCAGTGGAATTGGCGCATATCTGCAGTCAAGCTCCAACAACAGTGTTTACAGCAATACAATAACGACAAGCGGAGGCAGTGGATATGGCGTGTATTTGGATGGATCTTTAAGCTCCAACAACAACAATAATATTTACAGCAATACAATAACGACAAGCGGAGGCACTGGATATGGCGCAATTCTGTCAGCAAGCTCGAACAACAATGTTTACAGCAATACAATAACGACAAGCGGAGGCAGTGGATATGGCGCATATCTGTATACAAATCTGGGTATACGCTCCAACAACAATAATGTTTACAGCAACAACATAACAACATCTAATACTAGCAGTTATGGCATTTATTTAAACAGCAATGTTTACAACAACACAATCTACGACAACAACATAACAACTAAAAACACAACTGGCTCTTATGGAATTTATTTGTTGGATAAAGTTTCCAATAATACTTTCTATAGAAATACTATTTCATCTTTAGCGATAGGGATATTGTTTAATGGGACAAATACAGTTCTTCCAAGAGTCAGCCCTAATGTTTACAGCAACACCTTCACCAACGACACAATCATTCCATGCACAACAGGATGCGCAAGCAATTACAATGACATAGTCCTGACTGCAAATGCAACTGACATTACATTTACAAATGTAAGCATGAACAAGAGCAGGATTGCGATTGTGCCAAGAAGTCCAGATGCGCCTGTTGAGAAAAACAACTTGACAATCCAATGGTATTTGAGCGTTAATGTGACAAACTCTTCAAAAAATAATCCAATAGCAAATGCTCTAGTTGTGATTAATGATTCTTTTGCTTTGAATATATTCGCTGGAACAACTGATTCAACTGGGGGCATTCCAACACAAATAGTTACAGAATTCACAATGAATGGAAGCGTTACGTTTACTACAGGAACAGACACCTGCACTGATGTAAGGAATAATATCAACATTACCTGCTTTAGTCCTTATAATATTTCTGTCAATATAACAGGCTACAGCACTGCCGATAGAAGCATAGATGTTAACAGGAGCAAATTTTTGAATATAAGCCTGACAATTGTTGCTGCTGTTACTAATACAGCGCCAAAAATTAATGTTTCAAATGCAACCTTCACTGTTACTCTTGCTGCAGCATCTGATGTAAGAGTATTAATATCTTTTAATGTTACAGATGCAGATGGCGCTGGTGACATAAATGCAAGCACAGCAGTTGTTAATTTCACTCTTGGCATTGATGGGCAATACTATGCGAATGAATCAGCACTTTCAACTTCTGAATTCGGAACTTGCTTTAATCACAGTCCTTCTGGAACAGTTGTTGTTATAAACTGCACTGTTGTGCTGCCTTACTTCGCTAACCAAAGTAGTGCTTGGGCTGTAAATATAAGCGTAAAAGACAGAGCAGGAGCTGTTGGAAGAAATGACACTGTAACATTTACAATCAGTACTCTGTCAAGCTTATCATTACCGTATGCTGCTATTAATTTTAGCAGCGTATTCCTCAATCAACAAGATGTTGCTGCAAATCTTCCTTTGATATTAAATAACACAGGAAATGACGACTTTGATG
>CAZSIU010000073.1:0-1105 GCA_964607225.1 uncultured Methanosarcinales archaeon
GTGCTGTTTGCTGCGATTGCATATGAGAACTTTTACTTCTTAATTCTTTGAAAGATTTTAAGCATTTAGGGTCATTTGTATTAGGCTCAATACAATAATCTTTTGCAATCTGTTTTAGTTTTTGGTATTCAGGACTTTCTTGTGCTGTCACTTTATTAGACAAAGTAATCTTCAGAAATAGAAATCCAAGTATCAAAAATAGTACAAGTAACGGAATTTTTACTTTATTCAATATAGTTTTTTGTTTCTCTAGCATTTTATTTTATAAGTTAAGAAGTTTATTGCGGAATTGGCTTTCCGTGTGGGTCTTTTTTTGGATTGCCAAGCAATTTCCTCAATTTTGCAATAGATTCATCACTGAAAGCATGCTCCAAGCGATGTGCTTCTTGATGTATATTTTTTGAGTTTATTTTTAATATACCTTTCAAAAACAACTCAATAAGTCTATGTTTTGAAGTTAATTTTTTTGCGATCTTTCTTCCTTTTGTTGTAAACTTTAACTTTGAATATTTTTTATATGATACTAAGCCTTCTTTGTTAAGCTCCTTAACCATCTCAGAGACACTTGGCTTTGAAATATTAAGGTAATGTGCCAAATCAATAGACTTAATTTCTCCTCTTTCTTCTTCCAAGATGTAGAGTCCCCTCAAGTAGTCTTCCTTGTTTGCAGTGAACATCAAAAGTTAGGATAACCTAACTTATATATAAAGGTTTCTATTACAATACAACACCTAAAATATCAAAAACATTATAAATAAAAAAAATATACATCATATATGTCAAAAAAATACTTTACAATGGAAAGTGCACAAAAACAGCTGCCTAAAATAAGAAAATCTTTAATGAAACTTCAAAACTTAAAGAAAGCAATAGATGCGATTCTTTCTGTAAAAATAGACCCTAGAGAAGTGGGACATGAGGAGTTTATTGAAACAAATACAAAACTGAGCAAAGAGTATCACAAGCTTTCTTATGAATTCTACAAGGAACTGGAAAATCTTGAAAAAGGAGGATGCCTGTTAAAAGATTTAGAGCAAGGCTTGGTGGATTTTTACTGTAAATTTGAAGGCAGGGACATTTTCCTATGCTGGAGGCTTGGAGAAGA
>CAZSIU010000073.1:1205-4887 GCA_964607225.1 uncultured Methanosarcinales archaeon
TAGAATGAAAACAAAAATTAATTGGGTAGAATGGGGCAAAGAAGCTTTTGAGAAGGCAAGAAAAGAAAATAAGCCTATTTTGCTAGATTTGACAGCTGTATGGTGCCATTGGTGTCATGTGATGGATTCAACATCTTATTCAAATGAAGATTGCACTAAAATAATTAATGAAGACTTTGTGCCCATAAAAGTTTATATTGACAGAAGACCTGATATAAGGGAACGCTATAATATGGGTGGATTTCCTTCAACTGTTTTTCTTAATCCAGAAGGCTATATTATAGCAGGTGACACTTATATTCCGCCTGAAAGATTTAAGCTTATGCTAGGAGCTGTTAGGGACTCTTATAATAAGAGGAAAAATGAGATTGAGCAAAGAATAAGAGACTTAAATAAAAAAATGAAAAAAGAAAAAGAAACAAGCGAAGCAATAATAAATGAAGATATTATAAAAGAAATTTTGCTTTCTGTAGAAGATAATTTTGATAATTTCTATGGTGGCTTTGGTTTGCAACCAAAATTTCCTTCTCCAGAAGTTTTGGATTTGTTATTTATACTATATCAAAAAACTAAAAATAAAAAATATCTTGATATGGCATTAAAAACACTTGATGGGATGTATGAAGGCATATACGATAAGATTGATTTTGGCTTTTTTAGGTATTCTGTGACTCAGGACTGGAAAATGCCTCATTACGAGAAGATGCTTGATACTAATGCAGGCTTATTGAGAAATTATTCAGTTGCTTACAACATAACAAAAAATGAAAAATACAAAAAAATAGCAGAAGAAACACTAAAATATATCAATAAATTCCTGTCGGACCAAAAAGACGGTGGCTTTTATGGCTCGCAAGATGCTGACGAGGAATTTTACCACTTAAAGTTGGAGGAAAGAAAAAATAAAGCAAAGCCGTATGTTGACAAAACTATTTATGTTGACTGGAATGCAATGATGGTTTCTTCCTGTATAAAGACAGGAGCAATATTAAATGACTCAAATTTAATAAATTTCGCAACAAAAACAGTTGATTTTATTTTAAAAAATTGTTACAATAAAAATAATGGGTTATTCCATTTTTTTGATGGAAAACCAAACATAAATGGTTTGTTAAGTGACAATATTTATTTCCTAAATTGCCTAATTGATGCTTGTTTTGTGACAAAAGACGATAAATATTTAGGGAAGATGAAAGAGATTACAGAATTCATTTTAAAGAATTTTTATGATGTAAAAAATGGTGGTTTTTTTGACAGAATACTTAAAGAAGGGGATTTGGGAACATTAAAGCACAGAGACAAGCAATTTTTAGAGAACTCTTTTTCTGCAATTGTATTTTTAAGATTGTATTTTTTAACGAAAGAGGAGAAGTATAAACAAGCTGCTGAAAAAACATTATTGTATTTTGTTGACAGCTACTTGAATTTTGGTTATTTTGCAGCTATGTACGCTATTGCAGTTGATATGCTATTAAACAAAGATATAGTTAATGAATTAGAAGGCAAAAATTAATAAATAACTACTAAATCACTTTTTTCTATGAGCCAAACAACTACTTCTGTAAAAGCATTGAAAATTGAGCTAAGTAAAGTTAAAGATGATGCTCTATTGTTAGGGTTTTTCAAAGATAAATTAAGCTTAAGTTCGGAATTAAAAAAATTAGATAATTACTTTGGCAATATTATTAGTTCTTACATTAAGAATAATAATTTCGAAGGAGAAAAAGGTGAAGTAAAAAATATTTATGTTGGCAAAAATATAAAAAATATAGTTTTAGTTGGGCTAGGTGAGGAAGAAAAATATAATTTAGATGTTCTATCTAATACAATTGCTGATGTTTCAAAAAAATTAAGAGACAATGGAACTAAAAGTTTCAGCATTTTTTTGAGCTCTTTTAATAATGGTAAGTTTAAAGATGAAGATGCTATTGAAAAAATTACATTAAGCTCGTTAATTGGTTTGTACAAATTTATAGAATACAAATCAAAAGATAAAGAGAAAATTAAACATATTAAACAAATTACAATAATAATAAATTCTAATGAAAATTTTGACAAAGAAATAGAATATGCATCTGCAATTGCTGATGCTGTGAACAAAACAAGAGATTTAGTTAACACTCCACCAAACATTGCAACCCCAGCTTATGTTGCAAATTATGCAAAAGAGCTTGCAAAAAAATCTAACTTAAAATACACTGTTTTTGATGAAAAGCAAATTGTAAAAATGAAGATGGGTTGCTTCCTTGGGGTTGCTCAAGGCAGCACAAATAAGCCAAGGTTGGTTGTGCTTGAATATTATGGCACAGATAAAAAGCAAAAGCCAATTGCAATTGTTGGCAAAGGCATTACTTTTGATAGTGGTGGACTAAACTTAAAACCTTATCCTTTCATTTTGAATATGAAAGATGATAAAGGTGGAGCAGTTGCTGCTATCCATGTTATTGAAGCTTGTGCTAAATTAAAAATGCCAATTAACATTGTTGTAGTAACTCCGCTTTGTGAGAACATGCCAAGTGGCACTTCATTCAGGCCAGATGATATTTTAAAAGCGTATAATGGAGTGACTGTTGAAATAAAAAATACAGATGCAGAAGGACGCTTAATATTGGCTGATGCATTAAGCTATGCTGCTGAACAAAAGCCACAAGCTATAATAGATATTGCTACTTTGACAGGAGCGAGCTTAATTGCACTTGGCTATATAGCAACTCCATTTTTAAGCACAAATGAAAAGCTTGCTGAAAAGATAAAAAATGCTTCTAAAAAGAGTCTAGAAAAGGTTTGGGAATTTCCTCTTTGGCAAGAATATGAAGAAAATTTAAAGAGTGATGTTGCTGATCTAAAGCATATAAGCGAAGATGGTGATGCTGGAGTTATAATTGGAGCAACATTTTTGAAAAATTTTGTTGATAATATTCCATGGGCTCATATTGACATTGGCACAACAGTATGGAGCAAGGTTGACAAAGGAGTGCTTGTGAAAGGGGCTACAGGAGTAACTGTAAGGCTAATGATTGAAATGTTAAGGGAGTGGAAATAGGAATATAAGAATAAATAAAAATAGAATGGAAATTATTTTTACAAAGCATGCAAAATATAGAATTGAAAAAAGAAAAATTCTTGAGCAAGAGGTAATTGAGGCTATTAAACATCCTGATAATACCATTAAAAAGCATAACAAGTATTATTTTCAAAAGAGATTAGAAAGAGGAACTATTGAAATTTCTTGCGAAAAAACAGAAAGAATTATAAAGGTAATTACTGTATATTGGATATAAAATGGAAATAAGCTATGATAAAGAAGCTGATGCAATGTATATAGAATTTCGTAAAGGCGAGTTTGCTAAGAATAAAAAGGTGGATGATTTTACCATTATAGACCTAGACAAAGATGGAAAAATCTTAGGAATTGAGCTTCTTGAAGTGAGCACACGAATACCGATTGAGTCTCTTTCTGAAATACATGTTAAGAATTTGCTGACAACAACACAGTGAGGCTGTTGGAGGGGATGTTGAGGGAGTGGAATAGGTAACATTTTTAAAACCCATATTTTTTCTTAAGAAATATGTACGATGTAATTGTTGTTGGAGCAGGAGCAGCAGGGCTTACAGCTGCAATTTATACTTGCAGAAAGAAGCTTAAAACGTTAATAGTCAGCATAGATATTGGAGGACAAAC
>CAZSIU010000074.1:0-4736 GCA_964607225.1 uncultured Methanosarcinales archaeon
CAACAGCTTCTTTTTCATCTTTGTTGTAATTAATAACAATGTTTACATTATTTTTTGCAAACTCAATAGCAATTGCTTTTCCTATGCCTCTTGAAGCACCTGTTATTAATGCGATTTTTTTGCTTGACATTTAAGCCTCCCTAACCTTTTCAGTTGTTATGTACACACAGTCTATCGTGAAATATTCTTTATTTGCCAAAGGATTATTCATTTCCAAATCCTTAAATAATTTAAGTGCACCTATTGTAATCAATTCGTCCCTGTGCTGCTCTTCTTCTGGATTTGGTTCCTTGCCTCCTATCTCAGGCAATATTCCTGCTTGGAGGCGCTTAACTCTGAGGAAATTTAACCAATCGCTGTACTTTATTTTTACAGGAATGTATTGAACAGATTTGCACTCAAATCCTGTGTTTTCTAATGCTTCAAGATACAATTCAATTGGCCTTGGGTCAGGGAAAACAAATCTTCTTTGTGCCTCTTCAGCCTTTACCCTTTCATCTAAACCTTTCAAATAAGCTGAGTATTTGGGATTTGCCCTTACAATTTCAAGAGCGATGTCATGAACAAACTTAATAGTATCATCTATCATCAATGCTCCTTCTGGTCTATCTTCTCTCAAGAAATTGCCAGTTTGGAAAGTAAAAAATCCCCCATTCTTTAGTGCTGAATTTATACCTCTAAAAGTATCTTCAATATTTGGAATCAAGTGGACAGTATTTGCCGAAATAACATGGTCAACTATACCCTCACCTATAGTTTCAGACAAAGTTGCATATCTGTCCCCTCTTTTCTCAAGAAGAAAGCACTCAACTTTTGGAGGGTTATTAAGCAGATCATATGCCTTTCCTAGCCATGAAGGTGAGTTATCAACAAGCCAAAGTTTTATGTTCTTCTTTACATGCTGTAATAATAGTATTGCAGAGGTTCCAGTACCAGCACCAAAATCAACAACAATAGCTCCATCATTTATTTTAGAGTGTGCAATATTAACTAGTTCGTACAAAATATCTTTAATCCATGTGGAATTTACAACAGCTTCATGGAATGCAGTAGCTCCTTTTGATGTTGGTCTGTCAGGATGCCACGCACGATGCTGAGGCAAAATCATTTTCATTATCTCACCTTCTTCAAAATATGCACAGTCACAGTACTTCCTGCTCCACCAATATTCTGGGCTAAAGCATAGCTTATATTGCTAACTTGCCTTTCTCCACATTCACTCCTCATCTGCTTAACTAACTCATAAATCTGACCAACCCCAGTAGCACTTATAGGATGCCCTTTTGCTTTCAAACCACCACTGGTATTAACAGGCAGCTTACCATTAAGGTTAGTATAACCTTTCCTTATAAGCTCTTTACCTTCACCTTTCTTGCAAAAACCTAAGTCTTCATAAGAAATAAGCTCAACGCTTGTGAAAGCATCATGCACCTCTGCAATATCAATATCATTTGGAGTTATATTAGCTTCTTTGTAAGCAATTCCAGCTGCTTTTATTGTTGACTCCCATGAAGTTAAGTCATCTCTTTCAAAAGGAGCTAAATAATCTGATTCTTCTGCAGAGCCTACAATTTCTATGTCTGTTTTATCTCTTGACAATATTAAGGAGGCTGCTCCGTTAGCCGGTATACTACAATCAAATAACCTTAAAGGGGAAGCTACAATTGGTGAATTTTCAATATCTTCAAGAGAAACTTTTTTGTTATAAAACCTAGCTTTAGGATTAAGATAAGCATTTTGATGGTTTTTATATGCAACTAAGGCAAGATCATCACTTGTTGCACCATAACTAAGCATATATTGCTGCGCAACTAAAGCATTCTGAGCTGGAAAATTCATACCTTCTGTTTGCTCGTATATCCTCTCAGCCCCCATTAACATTTCATCAGTAATTCGTTTGCTTAGGTTTGAAACCATTTTTTCAAAACCAATAACTAAGATATTTTTGTAGTTACTAGTTTTTTGTAATCTTAGTGCAGTCCAAAGTGCTGTGCCACCACCTGCACAACCAGCTGGAACTGAAATTATTGGAAGCTTTTTTTGAAATAAGCTGCTGACCATAGAAGCACTATGCCTTTGCCTTTCACCATTACTCATAATATCATTATTTGAAATCACAATAATATCTATGTCGTTCATTGATAAATTTGAGTCATCTAAAGATTCTGAAACAGCTTCATAAACAAGATTAGCAGATGTACTCTCTTCTATGCTAAACTTAGTCATACCAACACCTTTAATAAACATCAGCTAATCACCTTTGAAAGAAGTTTCTTCATCTTCGATTTAACCTTATCCACAGGAGTTATTTTTGGTGTGCCTTCTGTCACAAGCAATTTTTTCAATAATACAAGCTGCTCAACCTCGTCTATATTCTCTGGTATTTTTGCAATAGACTCAATTTTCAATTCTTCCAACTTCTTAATTGCGCATTCTCCTAAAGCAACTAATCTTTCTTTTCCTTTGAGCATATCCTCTGTTAGTACAGAGCCTATCACCAAATTTATCTGCTCACCTCTCAAACCAACAAGCTTTGATGTTAGGTTATACATTATGCTCAAGCAAGCAGGACAAGCTTTGCCATCAATAACCTTTATGTCAGGATGTGCTGTTTCATTAGCAACAGGAGCTTTTATAGGATATTTTAAAGCATCTATCTCATTACCCACTACTTCAATTTTTTTATTAAAATTATTGTCAGCAATATACCTTGGAGTTTGAAGCATTGTAACTTCACAAAAAACTGTGTCAAGCGCTTCTGCATTCTTGCTGGCAAAAATTAAGTTTAAGAAAGCTGGCTCACCTAAAGCCAAAGGACCTTGCCCTTGCATTCCATTTGTTGCATCAGCAATTGTAAAAGCATTTGGAATTGCTTTCACTAATTTTGGAAGTGCTTTATCAATATCATCATAATACATTTGTCTTTGGGTTTTTTCATCAACTAATCTTGATAGGTTTTCCATTGCACCAGAAATTACAAATTGAAAGTTGGTCTTCATTATAGGTGTATTTATCACTTTTCTGCTTAAGGCTTCCTTAAATATATTGAATGTGTAACCATCTAAGTCAATTTCCTCAAAAGGACCTTTTGAAATATCAACAAATTTCACATCATGCTTCTTGCAAATTTCAAGTATGCCTGCTTTTGAAGCAGCATCAATAACGTCAGAACCAATCAAGGCTTGCTCAGCAACAATTACATTATCTTTTTTAACTCCAAGCTCAAACAATATACTCAATAATGCATTAAGAAAATCAGGGTTTGTGTTTACTGCTTGATATGAGTAAGCTGCAGTAATTATGCTTGGCTTGATTAAAATTTTATCTTCAGGCTCTAATTCAAAACTATTAAGAAGTTCAGTTGCTTCTTTTATTGCCTCACAAATATCATATTTTACTTTAACAACAGCAACAGCATCTTTTGTTTTTGCTTTTTGTTCTGTGTAAGTATCTCCTATTCTGTACTCTTTCATCGTTTTCTTTGGAAGTCTATTTCCAAATTCATCCTGTAAAAGAAGGATATTATAAGGTACTATAGGGTGCATTGGTGACGGAATAAAAACTTTTGTAACTCCAATAACCTTGATTTTGGTCCCTTTTTGCTTTGTAATATCACCTTTGCAGTAAACACATTTTTCAATAGGATAAATCCATCTTTTATTGCAATTCTCGCAAACCCATCTTATTATCATGCACTCACCTTCCTAAGTATATGCACAGTCACAGTACTTCCTGCTCCACCAATATTCTGGGCTAAAGCATAGCTTATATTGCTAACTTGCCTTTCTCCACATTCACTCCTCATCTGCTTAACTAACTCATAAATCTGACCAACCCCAGTAGCACTTATAGGATGCCCTTTTGCTTTCAAACCACCACTGGTATTAACAGGCAGCTTACCATTAAGGTTAGTATAACCTTTCCTTATAAGCTCTTTACCTTCACCTTTCTTACAAAAACCAAGATCCTCATAGCTTATAAGCTCAACACTTGTAAAAGCATCATGCAGCTCAGCAACATCAATATCATTTGGAGTAATCCCAGCCTGCTTATACGCTTCTTCTGCAGCCAACTTCGTTGCATCCCATGATGTCATGTCTTCACTCTCAAAAGCAGAAAGCCTATCAACAAACAAAGAAGAACCTACAATTTCTATATCTGTTTTATCTTTTGTGAGAATAGTTGCAGCAGCTCCGTTGACAGACAAACTACAATCAAAAAGCCTTAGCGGAGAAGCTACTATTGGGGATTTTTTAATCTGATTTAAAGTAACTTCTCTTTTATAAAACCTAGCTTTAGGATTAATGTAAGCATTCTGATGGTTTTTATATGCAACAAGCGCAAAATCATCTGTTGTTGCGCCGTACTTCAGCATGTACTGCTGTGCCACCAATGCATTTTGTGCAGGAAAATTCATTCCCTCTGTTTGCTCATAGATTCTTTCTGCAGCCATCATAATATCATCTGTAACTCGCATCGAATTATTAGTTAGTAATCTTTCAACACCTACAACAAGAATATTGTTATAGTCAAGCTTATTTGCTGTCCATAGGGCTGCTCCACCTCCACCACAAACAGCTGTTGCAGTCAATATTGGAATTTTCCTTTTTAAAATGCTGCTCAGAACACACGAAAATAATCTCTGCCTTTCGCCATTGCTTTCAGTATCAATAGCAGAAACTACAATAGCATCTACATCTTCAATCTTAAAGTCAGCATCTTCCAAAGCTTCCAAA
>CAZSIU010000075.1:0-4725 GCA_964607225.1 uncultured Methanosarcinales archaeon
GGCAATCCTGACATCCAATCCATTATCCAGTCCAAACCAAATGCGCCTCCAGCCACAGCAAAGCCAATTGTTCTGATCTCTTGGACTGGCGCGAAAAAGCCTACGCATATTCCAAGAAGTTGCACATAAGATTTAAATGCGTAAAAAGTTGATATATGCTTTTCTATCTTATCGCAAAAAGCCTGAGATTCTTCAATAAGATTTGCACCACGATTGGCAAAACTTCTTCTCACAAACTTGATTAATCTAATTTGAATAGTGCCTATATTTTTTACAGCTCTGAACACAAATTCCATACAGCTATTAAGTTCTGCAATTATTTCTTCTGATAAATTTTCTTCTATGAAAATTAAATTTCTTAATTTTGCTTCGTCATCACCTGACATATTTGGCTTCAGCATCTGTCTTTGAGCTTCAATTATTCTAGAAACTTTATCCATTTTTTTCTTTATAGATTCAAATTTGCTCTCGGCTATGGCTACATTTCCTTCTAAACTTTTCTTGGCATTATTAAATCGGAATCTGCCAATAAAACTATCGTCCAATGGTTCAAGAGAGTTTATCTGTTCTTTCAACGAAGCGACTTTACCAGCAAAAGGATTTATATTATTTCTATATCTTGGATAGCTCTGTATCTGAAGTTCTATGACTTTCCTCAGGTGTTTAAATCCGTATTCTCTTGCTTCTTGGTTATCTTCACGGATTTTTTCACATGCAACTCGTTTTATAGCAACACATCTTCTAATTCTTGTAACAGTTGCTCTTAGAAGTTCATTTAGGCTCTTATTAATTGAGGTAGTATCTATTCCTATATTAACCATTAATTATTTCTTTTGGATTATACTTTATAAACCTAACTATTCACTCACCCTCAAATTCAACCATTGAAAACAATTTATACCCTTTATTTTCTATTTTTTCTCTTCCACGTAAATCTGGCAATTCTATTATTACAGCACATTCAACCACTTCACCACCTAATTTTTTTATTAATTTACAAGCAGCCAAAGCTGTTCCACCTGTAGCAATCAAGTCATCTACAAGCAAAACTTTAGAACCTTTTGGAATTGCATCAACATGCACTTCAACTGTAGCTCTTCCATATTCTAGCTCATAACTTTCCTTTTCTGTTTTATGCGGCAGTTTGCCTTCCTTTCTTATTGGAATAAAGCCTTTATTCAATCTATGTGCAATCGCTCCACCTATAATAAAACCCCTACTTTCAATTCCAGCAACTAAATCAATGCGCTTATCTTTATACCTTTCACAGAATTTGTCAATAACATAAGTAAATGCTTTTTCGTCTTTCAGCAATGTTGTAATGTCCCTGAACATTACTCCATGCTTAGGCCAATTTGGGATTGTTCTGATAATTGATTTTAAGTCCATAGTTTAAAAAAATTTTAGGTTATATTTATAATTTACCACTTTCCAACAATTTTTTAAACAATATCGAATTACCTTTATTTTAATGCTCATCAACAACCAAAACTACAGAACAGTATGGATGCAAGATTCTTCTGTCTACTTAATAAACCAGCAGCTTTTGCCGCATAAATTTGAAATCTATCAATGCAAAAATTATTTTGAAACTGCAAATGCAATAAAAACAATGATTGTTAGAGGAGCTCCTGCAATTGGTGCAACAGGAGCTTATGGCTTAGCACAAGCAACATTAGAATTTAGAGGTAATAATTTTGAAGATTTCAAAGAGCACATAACAAAAGCTGAAAAATTGCTAAAATCAACAAGGCCAACTGCGAATGACTTGTTCTATGCAATTGATTTTTGTAAAGAAAAAATATTAAAAAATTTCGATGTAGAAAATGCAAAAATAGACGCTGTTAAATATGCAAATGAATATGCTGACTGGAATGCTGAACTATGTAGACAAATCGGTGAGCATGGCAATAAACTAATAAAAAATAATCAAAATATACTAACTCATTGCAATGCAGGCGCTCTTGCTTGTGTTGATTTTGGGACCGCATTGGCGCCAATAAGAATTGCTCATTACAACAAGAAAAATATTTTTGTTTATGTTGATGAGACAAGGCCAAGAAATCAAGGCTCTGCTTTAACAGCTTGGGAGCTTGCCCAAGAAAAAATAGACCATGCAATAATTGCAGACAATGCGGCAGGATTTTTTATGAAGAACAAAAAAATTGACATGGCTATTGTTGGTGCTGACAGAATTGCAATGAACGGCGATGTTGCAAACAAAATTGGCACTTATGAAAAAGCAGTTCTGGCAAAAGAAAATAATGTTCCATTTTATGTTGCTGCGCCATTATCAACTTTTGATGTCAACTCAAAAACTGGAGACGATATCCCAATAGAAGAAAGAAGCGATGAAGAATTATTATACATTTTTGGCATTGATGAAAATAAAAAAATAAAAAAAATAAGAATTGCGCCAGAAAATAGCTCTGCAAAAAATCCTGCTTTTGATGTAACTCCAGCAAAATTTATAACAGGAATCATAACAGAAAAAGGAATTATAAAACCAACAAGGGAAGATATTGAGAGATTTGTAAAGAGCAAATAAAACCAATAACCTTTATAAACCCAAATATATTCTAAAAAGTGAGATTAAAAATGAATTGGGGGATGAAGAATAGGTTAACGAGAATTTTTGATCAAAGAAGCGACAAAACTGTAATGCTTGCTGTTGACCATGGCTATTTTCAAGGTCCAACAACAGGCTTGAGAAAGCCTCGTGAAACAATAATGCCTTTATTGCCTTACTCTGATTGCTTGTTTGTTACAAGAGGTATTCTGCGTAATTGTATAAGCCCAACAACAAACACTCCTATTTTCTTGAGAGTTTCTGGCGGTCCAAGTGTTTTAGGAGAATTGTCAAACGAAGACATAACAACATCTATGAAAGAAGCATTAAGGCTAAATGCTGTTGGAGTTGGAGTTTCAATTTTTGTTGGCGAAAAAAATGAAGATAGGGCAATAAGCAATCTTGGAAGAGTTGTCAATGAAGCAGAAGAATATGGCATGCCTGTTTTGGCAATAACAGCTGTTGGCAAGGAAATGGAAAGAGACGCTCGTTATTTGGGTTTAGCATGCAGGATTGCAGCTGAAATAGGTGCTCATATGGTTAAAACTTATTACTGTGCTCAAGATTTTGATAAAGTTGTAGAAGGGTGCCCTGTGCCAATTGTAATTGCAGGCGGCAAAAAAATTCTAGAAAAAGATGCATTGCAAATGGCTTACAATGCAGTAAGCCAAGGAGCTGCAGGAGTTGACATGGGCAGGAATATTTTCCAATCAGAAAATCCAGTTGCAATGATACAAGCAATAAGATCAGTTGTTCATGATAATTATTCTGTAGATGAGGCTTTTGAATTGTTTAATAAGTTGAAAAATCAAAAGGTTGTTTCTTTTGTAGAATAATTATTAGAAATATTTTTATTAACACTTACAATTCTTGATTTTTATGCGCGTTGCAGTTTACTACAACAATAAAGATGTTAAAGTAGAAGAAAGAGCAGTGCCAAAAATAGATGACGATGAAATTCTAACCAAAGTAATGGCTTCTGGCATTTGCGGCACAGATGTTATGGAATGGTACAGGATAAAAAGAGCTCCATTGGTTTTGGGACATGAAATAAGTGGCGTTGTTGAGAAAGCTGGAAAAAATATCAAAAATTTCAAAATTGGAGACAGAGTTATGATAAGCCATCATGTTCCATGTATGAAATGTCATTATTGCTTAAATGACCACCACACAGCTTGCGAAACATTGCATAATACAAATATTGAGCCAGGTGGTTTCGCAGAGTACATTAAAGTGCCAAAACTAAATGTTGAGTTTGGAACATTTAAGCTGCCAGACAATGTTTCATTTGAAGAAGGAACTTTTGTTGAGCCATCAGGCACAGTTGTAAGAGCACAAAGATTGGCGAATTTAAAAGAAAATCAAACATTGCTTGTTATCGGAAGCGGCATTTCTGGCTTAATTCATATAAAGCTTGCAAAGTTAAAAAATGTCAAAAGAATAATTGCAGTTGACATAAATGAATATCGCTTAGAAGCTGCAAAAAGATTTGGAGCTGACATTGTTATTAATGCAAATGATGATGTTGTTTCAAAATTAAAAGAATTTAATGATAACAGATTGGCAGATTTGGTCATTGTCTGCACAGGGGCATTATCTGCAGCAAAACAAGCTCTGCAATGTGTCGATAAAGGAGGCACAATTCTTTTCTTTGCAGTCCCAAAGCCAGATGAAAGTTTTGAAATTCCAATTAATGATTTTTGGAGGAATGAAGTAAAAATAATGACTTCTTATGGCGCAGCTCCAAATGATTTGAAAGAATCTTTGGATTTAATCGCAAGTAAGAAAATCAATTTCAATGACATGATAACTCATAAATTAAAATTTGATGAAATTCAAAAAGGATTTAGCTTAGTTGCAGAAGCAAAAGAGTCTTTGAAAGTTATTGTTGAGCCGAATAAATAAAAAATAATTTCAATTCCCACCAATAATAGCACTTTTTATATCCTCTCTGCACTGGCAATCCACATAATTTATTTTTGGTATGGTTGCAATTAACAATTTTTTTACATTCTCTGCATTTTTATGCATTGTTTGTAGAACTATTTCTATATTGACACCTTCTTCATGCGGCATCCAGACATCATAATCAGTTGACATAGCAACAATTGCATAGCAAATTCCAGCTTCTCTTGCCAAAACAACTTCTGGAACAG
>CAZSIU010000076.1:0-4702 GCA_964607225.1 uncultured Methanosarcinales archaeon
ATGCCATATTTCTTCGCTTAAATGTGGTATAAAGGGCAACATCATCAAAGCAAGATTTTTTATTGCTTCATAGAAAACCTCTTTGCTTTTTTCTTTGTATTTTTGCAATACATCTACAAATTCCATTATTTTTCCAATAGCTAAACTAAACTCAAAATTCTCAATATGGTCAGTTACATTTTTTATTGTTAAATGCATCTTGCTTAATACATACTTATCTTTGTCGTTTAACTTATGCTCGTCATAGTGCTTTAATGAAATATGATTTAAGTTTTCATTTACCAAATTATATAATCTATTCAAAAATCTAAACGAGCCATTTACACCCTTATCGCTCCATTCAAGCTCTTTTTCAGGCAATGCTGCAAATAAAATAAATAGCCTTGCAGTATCTGGCCCATATTTCTCACTTATTTCAGCAGGATCAACAACATTACCTAAGCTTTTGGACATTTTTGCTCCATCTTTTATTACCATTCCTTGGGTTAAAAGTCTTGCAAATGGCTCGTCAACTGTTGCCAAACCTAAATCTCGCAAAGCTTTTGTAAAGAATCTTGCATAAAGCAAATGCAAAATTGCATGCTCTATTCCACCTATATACTGGTCAACAGGCATCCAATATTCTGCAATTTCCTTGTCAAATGGTTCTTTACCATATTTAGGTGAGCAATAACGCAAGAAATACCATGAGCTATCAACAAAAGTGTCCATTGTGTCTGTTTCCCTTCTTGCTTTGCCATTGCATTTTGGGCATTTTGTTTCCATAAATTCTTTGCATGTTTCAAGAGGATTTCCTTGTCCAGTGAATTTGCATTTCTCTGGCTTTGGCAATTTTACAGGCAAACCCTCATAAGGAACTGGAACAATGCCGCATTTATTGCAATAAATTATAGGAATTGGAGTGCCCCAATATCTTTGACGAGAAATGAGCCAGTCTCTGAGTTTGTATTGCACAGTCCTTTTGCCAAAACTATTTTTTTCCATCCATTCTGAAATTGGTTCAATTGCTTCTCTGTTACTCATTCCAGAGAATTCGCCTGAGTCAAACAAAATGCCGTCTTCGGTATAAGCATTCACAGCTTTATTTGCATCTATAAATGAACCATCCTCTGAAATTACAAACTTCAATGGAATGCCATATTTTCTTGCAAACTCAAAATCTCTTTGATCATGAGCATCTGCCATGACAATGCCAGTTCCATATTCCATTATTACAAAATTTGCAAGCCAGATAGGAATTTTTTCATTATTCACGGGGTTGATTGCGTATTTTCCAAGAAAACATCCTATTTTATCTTTTCCCTCTGCAGTTGTTCTTTCTGCAATTGATTGTTTTTTTATTGTTTTTATTGTCTCTAACGCTTCTTTTTCATATTTTGTCCCTTTCACCCATTCCAAAACCATAGGATGTTCTGGAGCAATCGCAATGAAGGTAACGCTGTAAATAGTGTCTGGTCTTGTGGTGAAAGTTGTAATAAATTTACCAGTTCCTTCTAATTTAAAAAAAATCTCAACACCATGACTTTTTCCAATCCAGTTTCTCTGCATTACTTTTACTCTTTCTGGCCAATGTTCAAGCTTTTCAATATCTTGCAACAATTCTTCTGCATATTCTGTGATTTTGAAAAACCACTGCTCAAGAAATGTTTCTGTAACATCACTTTGGCAACGCCAACATTGACCTTCAATTACTTGCTCATTAGCAAGAACAGTTGCACAACTTGGGCACCAATTAACTGCAGCCTTTTTCTTGTACGCTAACCCTTTCTCATAAAATTTCAAAAATATCCATTGGTTCCATTTGTAATAGTTTTCATGCAAGCTTGCTATTTCTCTGTCCCAATCATAAGAAAAACCCATGTCTTTTTGCTGCTGCCTCATAGTATCCATATTGATTAAAGTCCATTTTTCTGGGTCAACACCATGCTTAATTGCAGCATTTTCTGCAGGTAACCCAAATGCATCGTAGCCCATTGGGTAAAGCACATTATAGCCTTGCATTCTTTTATACCTTGCAAATGCATCTCCAATAGAATAATTTCTTAAATGACCCATATGCAGACGTTCGGAAGTGTAGGGATACATTTCTAAACAATAGAACTTTTTCTTTTTTGGGTCGTCCTTTACTTTAAATAATCCTTTCTCCTCCCACTTCTTCTGCCACTTTTTTGCTATTTCATTAAAATTAACCATATTAAAAGAAAGTTTTATATTCTAATTTTTAAAGATTATGCTAGAATTCTTTCCTCTTCCTCAAATAATCAACCAATTTTTCATTTATTATTAATTTATTATTATCAACAGCATATCTAAAGGGCAATTTGATGCTCTCATTTTCATTAATTTCAATTTCCAATTCATCAACAAATCTCATTTCATTTTTTTCCTTCAAGAATTTTCTTCGCAACATAAACAGCAGTATCTGTTGGCATTTGCTTATTGCCAAGATTTCTTATTTCAAACTTTATTTTTTGTTTTTTTAGATTTTTTATTAAATTGATAGTCCTCTTTTTTGCAGGCTTGTCACCTAAAATCCCGCCAAATACAAAATACTGGAATTTGTTTTTGTCGTTTGTTGTTAATTCTTTTTTTGAATATTGCGATAAAATACAAATATTTTTTAAATCTAAATCAGAAATACTTTTATTATAAATATATCCATATCTTTTTATATTCTTTATTGATATTTGTATAGATTAAATTATTTTTTCCTACAATTTTGGAAATGTGCTTATACTCTATTAAACACCAAGGATAAAGTTCAGGTTCTAAATGTTCAATTATGAATTTCATTATTCAATAATAGAAAAATAAAATAATTTAAAATTTCTTGAATTGCGCTGCTGTGTCTATCAAATCGACATGACCTAAAAACATTGTCCTGCAGCAGTATCTTTGCAAACCTAACTCGTCCATTATCTTTTTTCTGTCTTCGCCTTTGTTGACTCTTTCTACGTAATATTCGTAAAGATGTGCCACAGGCTTACCACATGAAAAACAACGAATTGGAATGATCATTCTTTAACCTCCTTTATCTATAAGATTTTTGGACCTTGGACCTAGCCTGCCCATGCCTGTTCGGCTTCGCCGCTTCCTTCCTTCTAACGTCGGCAACCATAAGGTTCCTATCATAATTCAAAAAAGTTTCTTTTAATTTATCACTTTTTGTAAAATCAACTAGTGCCTTTGCTATTGCCAAGCGTGAGGCTTCTGCTTGACTTGTTATGCCGCCTCCAATAACATCAATGTCTATGTCTACTTTGTTTGCAACATCACCTGCTAGTATTAGTGGCTCTCTTAGCTTAAGCCTTGACATTTTTGGATGTATAAAATCAATAGGAACACCATTAATTCTAACTAAGCCATTTCCTTGTTTTAGTGTAGCTCTTGCAATTGCTGTTTTTCTTTTTCCAGATACATGAACATTTTTCATTTTCCAATAGCTTTGCATATATCTTTGACTTTCAAATAATCTGTTGATTGTAATTTCTCAGCACTCGCACCGATTTTTAATGCTTTTTCATTCTTTAAATTATCAGGAACTCCGATATAGCATTTGATGCTTTTAAAAGCATCCCTACCTCTTGCTCTTTTGAATGGCAACATACCCCTTATTGTTCTTTTAACAAACATATCAGGCCTTCTGTAAAAGTAAGGTCCTTTTCCCGGAGCTTTTCTGTGCAATCTTCTTATGTATTCTTCTAATATTGAATGTTTTCTTCCACTTATAACAGCTTCTTCACAATTAATTACATCTACTTTATTGCCTAGCAAAATCTGCTTTGCAATATAGCTGCTTAGCCTTCCTAAAATAGCATCTTTAGCATCTATTATCATTTTTATTTTCCTGCATAATACTGGTCAAACATTCTTTTAGCACTCTCAGGCATTACTAATTTCGAATCTACTGTTACTCAAGTTGACGGATTAATGTACCCATATCTCCCAAGCTGTTCAAAAATTCTATTATAATCAACAGGGTGGGGACTTTTATGTTTCTCCTCGACTTCTCTTAAACTGTTGCCACATTGTTTTATTAATTCTATCAAATCTATAGGGGCTTCTAATGGTCTTAGTGTACCTAATATACGTTTTGCTATCCCAACTTCTCTTTGCTTATTTCCAAAAATATTTTCTAGTCTTTCCATTTTACCCAATTAGCCTAATTCCTTTACCACTTGGATTTTCCTTGCTTAACTCTAGTAATGGAATAATTTTTGCACCAATTTTCTCAATTTTTTCTTTCGCACCATTTGAAAATTGGAAAGCTGAAATTGTGAGTTTATGGTTTAAATTGCCTGCTCCAAGAACTTTGCCTGGTACTACAATTATTTCATTTTCTTTTGTGTATCTGCTTATGCTTGATAAATTCACAACTCTTCTCTGTCTTGTAGGCTTCTCTAAATCATTCGCAACTCTTCTCCAAATATTTACATTCTGCTCTCTACCTCTTTTCTTTAATTCCATAATTAACCTAAGCAAGATTGGGTTGCTTGGTCCGGTTCTTTTTGACATTTTGATTTAAACTTTTATTATTTATTTTTAAATTTTCAATCCGCGACTTTATCGAGAATCTTCAATTCTCGATAAAGTCGCTCTCGTGATTGTTGATTTAATTTTTATTGAAATTGTTTTCAATGAATTCTTTTTTTTTTTGAAATGCGGGGGACGGGATTTGAACCCGTGCAACCACTAAGGTATA
>CAZSIU010000077.1:0-4653 GCA_964607225.1 uncultured Methanosarcinales archaeon
AAGGCATAAGCTACCCTAAGCATAATTGGATATTTCAGTTTTCTTGCAACTTCTACTGCTTGTTCAACGCTTGTTACAGCCTCACTTTCTGGAACTTTAAGCTTTATTTCAGTCAGTTTTTTAACAAATAATTCTCTGTCTTCTGTGTTTTTAATTGCGTCTATCTGTGTTCCTAAAACTTTAACTTCATGTCTTTCAAAAATTCCTTTATCTGCTAAAGCAACTCCACAATTTAATGCAGTTTGTCCACCAAAGCTCAGCATTATTCCATCAGGCATTTCTTTTTCAATTACTTTTTCAACAAAATAAGGGGTTATTGGAAGAAAATATATTTTGTCAGCCATGCCCTCAGAGGATTGAATAGTCGCAATATTCGGGTTTATCAAAATAGTTTCAATTCCCTCTTCCCTTATCGATTTTAGCGCTTGCGAACCGGAGTAATCAAATTAGCGCCTTAAAAGGTCTCGCCTGCTTCTCCGATTTTGAAATCGCTAGCCTTCTAATCAAAGAGCTATGTGCGCCACTGCCAAGCACTAAAATCTTTCTAGGTCTTTTTATCACATTCTTGTTCCTCCTGTTTATTTTAACATCTTTACGAAATCATCAAATAGGAACTCCGTATCTATTGGTCCAGGACTGTGTTCTGGGTGCCATTGAACAGACATGAATGGTTTTGTTTTGTGCCTTATACCCTCATTTGTACCATCATTAGCATTTACAAAAAATTCCTGCCAGTTTTCATCTAATGATTTCATATCAACTGCAAAGCCATGATTTTGAGTTGTGATAAAACATCTTTTTGTGTTTACAAGGGTGCATGGCTGATTTTGAGAGCGATGCCCATATTTTAGTTTATATGTGTCTCCACCTGCAGCAAGAGCAAGAAGTTGATTTCCTAAGCATATGCCAAGAGTTGGAATATTATGCTTCATGGCTCTGCCAATATTATAAATTGTTTCTTTGCACATCTTTGGGTCGCCTGGACCATTTGAGACAACTAACCCATCAAAAAATTGTTGTAGAAAATCATAATCATAAGGAACTCTTATAACAGTCAAATTTCTTTTTATTAAGTTTCTTATTATATTGTTTTTAATCCCACAATCAACAACGATAATTTTTTTACTTCCCTTTTCATTATAAATTATTGGCTCTTTTATAGTTACTTCCTTAACTATGTCACTAACATTCGGATCATAGAAATCAATGTCTTCGTTTTCAAAAACAATTTTGCCAAGCATTGCACCTTTTTCCCTTAATGTTTTTGTTAATCTTCTTGTGTCTATGCCATAAATTGCAGGAATATTTTCTTCTTTCAACCAATCTGCAAGGCTTTTTTTTGCATTCCAGTGAGAGTGCTCGAAAGAATAATCAGAAATGACCAATGCTTGGACTTGGATTCTGTCAGATTCAAAGTTTTTTAATAAATTATACTCTGTTTCTTTTCCTGGCACTCCATAATTTCCAATTAAAGGATAAGTCAAGACAAGAATTTGTCCCTTGTAGCTTGGGTCTGTTAAAGATTCAGGGTAGCCAACCATTCCAGTGTTGAAGACAACCTCTCCAGATGTAGAATGCTCTGCTCCAAATGAAAAGCCTTTAAACACATCGCCGTTTTCAAGAATTAGCCTGACTTCCTTACCTTCATTCATTAAAAAAAGGTAATAAATCAAACTTGTTAATAAAGGTTGCGGTTTGAAAAATTTATTTTTTGAAATGAGATGGCTGGTTTTCCATATACATCATTGCTAACTGCTTTTCTTTCAATGTATGATTTACAAAATATCCTTTATAAGATATGTCACCCGTTGCGGTAAAGAATACAACATCCCGTGTAATTTCATGATAAATCTTATTGGCCACTTCTCTTTGGGGCTTTGAGCGCCAGTTCAGCTTTGGATAGTATCTCAATAGTTCTGCCATTATTTCTTTTCCAATTCCTTGATTTTGGTAAACAGCAGGAACCGCTAAAGTCATTAGATGAGGAGGTACGTCCTCTTCTGGCTTTGGGATTACAACAGCTGCGCCTACAATAATAACTTCGTCTTTCTTTCTGTCAAATCTGAAATAAACATCAGCGTTATTTTGCATTAAATCGGGGATGTAGTCATCTGATACAGCTACTCCAAAAGAATCTTCAACAATGCTTTGAAGGTCTTGTGCAGTTACGCCTACTATTTTTTTAGGACTTAAAATTAAACGGTCTAGAATCGGTTCTTGTTCTTCTAAAAGTGTTTTATTTATCATACAGACAGCAAAAATAATTCTATTTTTAAATCTGACGCCCCGCTTCAAACAAAAATAAACAAAAATGTCCAAAACAAAACATTTATAAATAGAAGTTATTTTTTACTATTTGTGAGCATAACTAAACTAACTGAAAACTATATTTTAGAGCATTCTTCCATTAAAGATTGTTTAAAAAATGGCTTGATTAATTATTCTTCTTTATCAAGACAAATAGCTTCTGAATTAAAATTGGATTTAAAAAAGAACTTTGATGCAATATTAATTGCCTGTAGAAGATTTAAGAGAAAACTAAAGAAAGAAGAAGTACATGAAAATAAAATTTTGAAGATATTAAAAGAAAGTAAGATTGAGATTAAAAACAAGATTATTGCTGTAGTGTTAGAAAAGGACATATTTTTTGAAAATCTGATTTATTTAGAAAAGGAGATAAAGAAAAAGAAAGAGATTTTCAGAGTTATAGAAAGTGCATCAGGGATTACACTTATAACAACAGAAGATTTTCTTGACTTAATTAAGAAATATTTCAAAAATAAAATAATACTTGAAAATAAAAATCTTGCAGAAATCACAATAAAAAGTCCAAAAGAGATTGAGATTACACCTGGTACTTATGCTTATTTGTGCTCATTGTTTGGAGAGAACAACATTAACATAGTCGAAACACTAAGTTGTTGGACTGATACAATTTTTCTTATTAAAGAGGATGATGTTGGAAAAACTATGAACTTGTTGAGGTTTTAATTTGTTCAGGGTTTAAACATATTGTTCTTGTTAAAGGATCAATATAAAGTCTATTATAATATTCATTTGTCCGATGACACCCCATAGATAAAGTTCCTATGACTTTTTTACCTGATAGATAACTTATTGCTTCTGCTTCGCTTATTTCTTTTCTTTCTGCCTTATTACTTAATGATAATAATTGTCTAATGACCTCTTCAGGCAATTTATTAGTTATTAGATTTTCAACAATTATATTATTTAAACAATATACCAAAGCAGAATAAATGTCTGCAAACTCAATTGGCATAGCTCTGTCAAAATCATCAGACAATCTGCTATTCTTTATAAATTGCTGTCTCCTTCTTGGATCTGGATGCAAAATACCCATATTTTCGAATTTTGGATTATCCATCAATTCAAGGTGCAACTTATACAATTTTCTTACAAAACGTTTTTTAAATCTAGCTAGACCTTCTATTAAGTCATCAAGTGACATTTTATTTCACAACTCCTCTCTCTTCCAAATAATGCCCAAGCTTTTCTTTTTTGGCTTTAAGGTATTTTTTATTGAGTTTAGTTGGCTTGATTACAATTGGCACTCTTTCAACTATCTCCAAACCGTATTTTTCCAAGCCTTCAATTTTTCTTGGATTATTTGTGAGCAATCTTATTGTTGATAAACCCAAATCTGCAAGTATTTGAGATCCAATTGTGTAATCCCTAGCATCAGCTTTTAAGCCAAGTTTTAAGTTTGCTTCTACTGTGTCCATACCATGGTCTTGCAGATGATAAGCAGCAATCTTATTCATCAAGCCAATCCCTCTTCCTTCTTGCGCCATATAAAGTAAAACGCCACCATGCTTTGCAATAATTTTAATAGCTTTTTCTAGTTGAGGTCCGCAATCACATCTTAAAGAGCCAAAAGCATCTCCTGTAAGACATTCTGAGTGAACTCTTACAAAAACATTTTTCTTGCCCCTTACTTTACCCTTGACTAATGCAAGATGCTGTCCTTTATTGTAATCCTCATAACAAATAACTTTGAAATTACCATATTCTGTAGGCAATTTTGCTTCTATTGTTTTTTTAATCAGTCTTCTCATAGAAAAAGTAATTATAATTTGTTATTTAAAGCTTTTTGAAATCCCAACATTTAAATATAAGAATATCATTTACACAATGATGGAAATCAAAAAAACAATTTTAATTGCAATTTATGTTATTATAGGTTTTTACATTCTTTATAGACTATTTTTTAGGAAAAATCCTTACCAAAAGGAATATGAGAAATTGTACAATGAGATTTTGACTTCCAACAAACATAAGGTTAAAGGACAATACGATAAGGAAGAGTAAATTTAGGTTCTAAAAAATATCAGGCTAAAAAACAACCAAACTAAAAACAAAACTAAAGACAAGATTGTTACAAACCAAATAAGGTTCTTGTCATTTCCAAAGCCAAATGGGATTGGACCAATAAAGCCTCCAACAGCAACTTTTGCTTTGCCTGTTTCTTTGGCACCCATAAAAATTCCAAAAAACACTATTATAAACCCAATAATCATTAATAGTACCCCAATACCGATTAACTGCTCCATTCTTAAAGCCATATTTGTTTGATATGCAAAATCTTGCTTAAAAGCTTTATGTTTTGGGATTTATATTCTCTAGTATATAATA
>CAZSIU010000078.1:0-4554 GCA_964607225.1 uncultured Methanosarcinales archaeon
GTGCCTTTGTACTTGTCAGAGTATATTGTTTGGATGGGAATCTGCACATATTTTAATCTTTGCTTTCCAGTTTTTGATATCATCTCTGATTCCATTGAGTAGTCTGATGCGTTCCATCTTATTTTTTTATAAGCCTCTATTGAAAAAGCACGGAAGCCACATTGTGTGTCATTTAAACTTATTCCATACAAAATGTTTACAACATTCGATATAAACCAGTTTCCAAACCTGAGGACAATAGGCATCTTGCTGCTTGCCTTTCTATAACTGAATACAATATCATATTTTTTTAATTTTTCAGTAAATCTTGGTATATCATTAGGATTGTGCTGCGCATCCGCATCCAATGCAATTATAAATTCTGCTCCTTTTTTAATCGCAAAATCACAGCCTGTCTTCAGAGTAGCGCCTTTGCCTAGGTTTAATATATGCCTCAATACAATAGCGCCTGCTTTTTCCCCCAATTCTTTCGTTTTATCCTTGCTGCCATCGTCAATAACTATGACATTATCTACATATTTCTTAGTTTTTTTAATTATGCCAATAATATTTTTCTCTTCATTATAAGCTGGAATTACAGCCCAAACTTTGTTTATTCTCATTTAATAAGTGTTTATGGTTGCATTTGTAATATTTGTATCGTTTGAGGTCAAGTCTGTATTTTTGGTTATGTTTTCTTCAATTGGCTTTTTAAAGTAATCTTCTACTATAGTTGCATTTTTGCCTTCCCAGTCCACTTTGTAAACATATATATCTGTTCCTGTCAATCCACGCTGATGATTGAATAACTTAAAATACCTTAGTCCATGCCCTTGCATGTAGAACATTCTTGTAAACATGCCGCCTGTCAATTCTTTGCTCGATAAAACAACATCAAGTTGATTTTCATCTTTTGGGATTATGGTTATACCAAAATCAATAGTAGAGCCATTGAATTCCTTCTTAAAGATTCCACCTTCTGTTGTAAATGCAGCCACTTTAGGCCTTACAATGCCTTGCTGCCCAATTGCAAAAACATCGTAACTGCTTAAGTTAATTAGGAATCCATTGCTGCAAACATACACATCATCCTTATTTTTGTTACAAGCAATTACACCACCATACCCTGGCCATGGGGCAACCCATGTATTCGCTTCACTATCACTTGTAATTGCCTGTACTTCAAAATAAATATTCTCTGCTTTTTCTCTTGTATAATTAAATTTTTTTATCATGTATTCAACGGCATCCTCTTGCTTCATTTTCCTTGCATTTTGCCATATATCAGCTCTTTCAAAATTCCAGCTACCAAAATGGCTCCACACACCACTTTTGCCGATCATGTCTTCTGATGCGATAAAGTAAGCCTCTGGTGGCTCACAATGTGTAAATGATAAAATTTTTTCAATTTGTTCTTTATCAAATTTAAGCTCTTTTAGTCTGTTTTCTGCTAACCTCTTGTCCAACATAGTAATTTCGTATACAATCTTCAATGAAAAGTGAGGATCGTTGGTTATAGTAAACAAAGTATTATAAGCGCTATTACTTCCACAGTCAAGCATTCTTAATATGCCAATTGCCTGCTGTTCATTGCCTGTCATTAAAATTTTTCCAACCCAATGTGCAGCTGGACTTGTTTGAGTTGTACCATCAAATGTAACTCTTCTCTCAGCAAGTGCTTTGAAGTGATGACCAAAATCCCACCAAGAGGTAATGATTGCATTCTCTGTAGAATTTTGCTTTATAGCGATTAAAGCATTGTACCACGCATCATTGATGATTGGTATATCTGAGCTTGCAGCGCCAATAGCACCTCTTGTAGGATTGACATAAAAGAGTGTAAGTATCAATAAAACCAAAATACTATTTCCTATAGCTTTATGAATTTTAAATTCCTTTGCTAACAATCTAGACAAATAAAAATATCCCTTTCCTAAAGCAACGCCAAATGCAACGCTAAACGCTGGAGCAAGCAACAAAGTAAATCTAATGCCTTTTATGCTTGCGAAAATAGTTGAAATTATCCAGAGAGACAATAGTATAGAAAGTTTAAAATCATAAGAAGCATCTTTTTTGTAAATGGAAATTGCTATTCTTATCAAAACTGGCAGCATTATCCAAATTAATAAGGTAAAAATGCTGATCGATTGGTATAAGTAAGGTTTATTCCCAAATCGTATAAACAAAATTCCATAGAACAAAAAAGTAAATACAATATAAATGAAATCAAATTTTTTGATTCCTTCACTTCTTGATACCGATAAAATTAAGCCTAATAAGCTTATGAAAAAAAGAAATGGACCACCAATTGAGTTTATTATACCATTAATTGAGCCTTCATTTAACTCAGCAACAGTTGTTAGTACATTTGGCCATAATGATAAAGTTTGGACAGGAGCTTTAATTGAAGGAAAGCTTAAAGGTCCAAGAAAGCTTGTTTTAAACCGAGAGAAACTGGAAAATAAAGTAATCAATGCAACTGTTGAAAAGAAATAAATAATTCCAAAAACCAAAATATTTCGAATGGTGGTGTTGTAGAATAAGAACTTTACATTTTTCCTTATTTCATTAAAGTTAGCCAAAACTAAGTACAAAAATGTCATTGCTATTGTTACAAGCAAGAAATCAAATATATACCACCAGCCACTCCAAGCTTTTGTAAATAACCATGTAAAAATTCCAGCTAGAATTGTTAGGAATATAATTTTTAATGTATTCTTCGTATTAAATGTACTTATGAATAACCAAGTAACAAGAAGAGGAAAAAACACAACCCACACATCATTGTCTGGATGTAATGTTCTTGATAAAAAAGCGCCATTAACCGCCATCATTAACCCTGCAAAAAAACCTCCTATATTCCCAGCAATTTTTCTTGCAATCAGAAGCACAAGCAATACACATAATGCTGCAAAAAATACAATAAGATAAAACCCAGAGCGCATTAAGCTTAAATCAGGCGCGAAAAGATTCAATGTTTTGTAAAAGTAAGCTAAGAAATATGCATGGAACATGTCAGAGGCAACAAATCTCCCGATAGGAGCTAATTGGTAATTATCAAATGGCCTGCCTTCTTTTACTATATCGCCTGGATGCCCATGCTCAACTATGTTTTCTGCATATCTGGACCAATAGTAAGGATCTATATCAGGCATGTAAATTTTCCCATTTTCATCTTGGAAAAATGATTTAAAATAATTTGATGTTGCTCTTATTTGCTCATTAATTTGCTGCTTATTCTGTCTTATTAGTTTTTGTAGTTCTGTATCAACCAAGGCATTTTTATTTGCGTCAGGTAAGTTAGGGTATTGCTGGTCTATCCCTGTTCTTATCTGTGATTTTATGCCGTTGATTACACTATTTACTGCCCAGTCGTCTGTTATAGGCAAGAATCCAGCCTGCATTCTTACATATATTGAAAGAATAATTGGAATAAGGGCAATTAAAATAACTCCATATTTTTTGAAGAAATCAATAACTTTACTCCAATTTACTGATATTTCTTCATCGGTTCTTATTTCTGTTTTTTCTTCACTGGATTTAAAAAATTTTTTAATTTTGCTTAGGTCAAAAGAAAACTCTATTTCTTCTTCGTCTTTTTTTTGCTCACTAATATGGTGTTCAGCTTTTATTTCTTCTGGCTTATCACTTTTGAAAAAGTTCTTTATTTTAGCGAAATCAATAAATATTTCATCTTCTTTCTTTTCTTCTTTTAAAGCAACTTCTATATTTTCTTCTTTTTTATCTTTCTTAAAGAAATTCTTTATTTTACTGAAGTCTATCGAAAATTCCTCATTGGAATTTTCGGAGATGTCAAAAATCTTAGATTTTTGATCACCTCGCAAATCTCCGATTTGCTTAGTGCCAGAAATCTTTGATTTCTTAGCATCTATAGATATTTCCTCGTCATCTTTATCCATAAGTTACAACCACCTCTTGAAAGGGAAAGAACATATTTTAAAAAGCTTTTGTTAACTAAAAAGCATTTTTGAAAAGTACAAAAATCTAGGTTCTTTAAGCAATAGATTAGTGACTAAAGGTATTGGCGTATCTCTATCGTACTTTTTCAATACTTTTCTTACTTTCTCTTGGCTCATCAAAGTAAGCAATCTATCATAATCTTTGTCAGAGAATTTATTTAGCATATTCCTTATCTTCAAATGCAATAGAAGTTCTCTTCCAGATTGTCTTTTAAATTCTTTGTTGTAATCTTTGTTATTGACGATACAATCGCATAATGTATGAGCAGCCTTAAGCGAAGGAATTATTCCTCCACCAGTTGTCGCTTTAACCTGTGAAGCAGCATCTCCAATCAGATATACATTGTCCTTTTGTATCAATTTTTTAGGATTGTATAATGGTATTAAGCCAGATTCCCAGCATATCACATCCTTTGCTCCAGTTTTACCTTTTAAAAATTTATAAAAATATTCTTGAGCATTTTCAAAACAGCCAATGCCAAGCCTAACTGTTTCTTCGGACTCTGGAACACACCAACCAAAAAAATTTGGAAAATCAGAGCCAAAATATGTCTCAAATGCTGTTGTGTCCATTTTTGCTTTGACTTTTGCCTGC
>CAZSIU010000079.1:0-2133 GCA_964607225.1 uncultured Methanosarcinales archaeon
GGATCTTTTTTAGCACTCCAGAATACAACAACATCACCAATTTCAATATTTTTAGGCTTTTTGCCTTTCAAAACCATTATGTCACCTCTGTCAAAACCATTTTTTAGTGGAAATTTATCAAAATCTTCTTTTTTTATGTCATTTTCAACATACCATCTATTTGCTTCCTCCCACCAAGCATCAAAGCCATTATTGTGCTCCATTGATTCACTCACAACTGCAACAACTGGATGTGATGTTTGAAACAATAACCCTAAGCCCGGATAAACAATGAATTTTATAAGAATAAAAGCTAATACAATATTAACAATCCAACTCCAGATGCTGTTATCTTCCCATATAAAATACCATACCTTCTTTAATTTCTTCTTCCAATGCTTCATAAGTTTGCTCTTGGCAAAAAGAATAAAAAGGTTTTGATTTTTTAAGTTGTGGTTAAAATTGCTTTGCAATTTTCACCTGCGTTGGGTAAGAATAAAATACATTAATAAGTAACATTAAATTTACATAAAAATAACATTCAATAAAATAATAATGAAATAAAAATTTTAACATAAACGAGAATAAAACCTAAAAATGAAACTGCCACGCTCAGATTATTACCAAGGGATATTGCAGCTTAGAGATGTAAATAACGAAATACTTGACTTTGTTTATAACCTTATCAAAAAGAGAAATGATGTTGCTGTAACAAAAACTGTAAAATTCCCTAATGGCATTGACCTTTATATAACTTCCCAGAAATTTATAAGGATATTGGGCAAGAAGCTAAAAGACAGCTTTGGAGGTGAGCTAAAGATAAGCTCAAAGCTGCATACCAGAAATAGGCAAGGAAAAGACTTGTATAGAGTTAATGTTTTCTTTAAACTTTCTAAATACAAAAAAGGTGCTATTGTTTCGATAAGAGGAGACAAAGTAAGGCTTATAAGCATTGGTAAAAAGATATTTGCAAGAAACTTGAAAACCGGGAAGAAAGTAACAATAAGAAGTAAAGATTTAAGTTAACTGCTCTTTCTCTCTTTTGTAATCTTCAATTATTTTCTTTACCCAATTAATCTTGTTCTTTTCAAGCTCAAAATGCTTTCTCTCAACAAATCCAAAATACTTATCCTCATCAATTTTAAGATTTTTAGCATTTATAAATATAAACGGCAAACTATTTTCAATTTTTTTGCTAATTGGTTTTTTATTAATAATAACAAAAACATTATTTTTTAATAATTCAATAACGTCCTTGCTTACAATATCTGGATTATCAACAAGCAAAATATCATTTCTTTGTATGTTGAGGATTTTATTCTTGAAATTAAATTCATTCATACCTAATGTATCAAGTTTTTTTAGTATATAGAAATTGTTAATATTTGATAGTATATTATTGAATTTTTTAATTAATAATTTTAATTTTTCTATATCATTTTCTTTAGATTTAATTGAATTCTCAAGGAATTTTATCCTTTGTTCTCTAAAATCAATTAATCTTTTATTTTCAATTTTTATTTCTTTTGATTTAATTTGTTTTTCTAAATTGATTATTTTATTTTTTAAATTATTGTTATATTTATTTATTAATTTTATTTCTATTTCATCTTTCTTTAATTTATTATACAATTTTAAGAAATCATTCTCATTTAATTTCTTATCAATAATAACTTTTTCTATTATTTTATCTTCTTCCTCTTTTTTCTCAATTATGCTAACTACATTTTTTATACTTATTCCCCTTGTTGTTACAAGTTCTTTTATTTCGTCCTTAATATTATTTTTTTTATTTTCTTTTACAAAAATATCTATTTTATCACGCAACACTTTTGTTTCTTTATAAGCAAATAAAGCACATGCCAATGCATCACCTTGATGCCCATCTTTAAAATTGAAATTATTTGTAATGTTTCTTTTTTCATTAACTTTAATGTCCTCTCCAGGACTAATAATTCTAGCTCCAAGCTTTGTTGCAAATGTATCTACTAAGCCAGGTATCTTTGCTTTATCAGTTCCAACTAAAACAACTTTGCCAAACTTTATTGTTTCAGAAATAAGCTGGTTTAAGTCGAGTTGTTTTGAAGAATTTAAATGGAGCAAATTTCCTTCAATGTCAAGAATTGCATGGCCTATAGTTGTGCCTGGGTCAAT
>CAZSIU010000079.1:2233-4553 GCA_964607225.1 uncultured Methanosarcinales archaeon
GCAAATTTCCTTCAATGTCAAGAATTGCATGGCCTATAGTTGTGCCTGGGTCAATACCAACAATGAGCAGTTTCTTGTCTTCCATCTAACCATTAGTATAGTTATGCACATTTAAAAAACTTGCCATAAGCTTTATAAGTGAAATAAAAACACTTGGCTATATGAAAAATGTGATTGATTGCATTATAGTTAGAGGCTTAGGAGAAGGTACTTATTTTATGTCAATGCAACATTATCAAAATGAAATTAAGAAAAAGCTTGGCTTTAAAGCTTATTCCGGCACTTTAAACTTGAAAATTGATGCAAAAAAAGTAAGCTTATTGAATAATTTTAAACAAATAAAAATTAATGGATTCAAACAAAAAAATAAAACTTATGGTGGAGCAGATTGCTATAAAGCCAAAATTAAGAATATTGAAGGAGCAGTAATAGTACCTCATTTAGTAAAACATAAAAAAAATATTATTGAGTTCATTGCACCTATCCACTTGAAATCAGGACTTAAGCTTAAAGATGGAGATAAAATAAAAGTTGAATTGGAATGAAAATAGGCATAGCTGATACTACATTTGCAAGGGTTGATATGGCAAAGTTTGCAATAGATTTAATTAAAAAAAATTCTAATGCGAAAATTGAAAGGTACACTGTGCCTGGGTTTAAGGATTTGCCAGTTGCGTGCAAAAAATTAATTGAGGAAGATAAATGTGATATTGTTATGGCTTTTGGCATGGCTGGCAAAATGCCAATTGACAAGCAATGCGCTCATGAAGCTGCATTGGGATTACAAACAGTGCAGTTAATGACAAATAAGCATGTTCTTGAAGTTTTTGTTCATATGGATGAAGCAAAAACAGAAAAAGAAATATATAATATTGCAAAAAATAGAGCAGAGAAGCACGCATTGAATGCATTAGCACTACTTAAGGGAAAAACAGAACTAACAAGATACGCTGGCATGGGTAAAAGACAAGGCAAAGAAGATGAAGGGCTTATAAGGGTTTAAAATGACAGAAAAGCTTGGAATGGTTGTTTCGTTGTTTAACTATGAAATAACAGGAGAGATGAGCAAAAGGGCTAAGGAAAGAGCAAAAGAATTAGGTGCTAAAATTGTAAAAATAATAGAGGTGCCTGGCTCTTTTGAAATACCATTGGCTGTTAAGGAGTTGCTTGATGATAAAGAAATAGAAGGTGTTGTAACAATAGGTACAATCATCAAAGGCGGCACAGACCATGATGTTGTTGTTGCACATACTGTTGCAAGAAAACTGATTGATTTGTCATGTGAGCATGGTAAGCCAGTTTCTCTTGGTATATCTGGTCCAAATATAACATGGCAGCAAAGCGAGAAAAGAATTGAGGAATATGCAATAAGGGCTGTTGATAGCGTTGTTAAAATGCTGAGGAGAAGTTAATATTATATATATCCAAAAAATTTATTATATTATTTTTTCTACATTGAAAATAATTTAATATAGGAGTAAAAAATAATAGACAAGAATATCATCAACTTAAACAATCTTAAAAAAATCTCTGCAAAGGCATCTCTAGTTTTCTGATTTTTTTTGACTTATTTACAATTTTTCTCATGTTCTCTTGCTCCATCAAAGAAGTTAAGAACATTTTTCTTGTTTTCTTGTTCAAAACATTATTTTCAAGCATCTCTGCCAATTCAGATGCTTTTAAACCAGAATTTTTCAAAATAGCAGCTAACCTTTCTATATTTGTCTTTCTAAATTCTTTTACGATCTCATCCTTAGCTAAAATACTTGATAAAAACTCTTTTCTTGAGCTTGAGGTAAAATTATTATTAACTAATAACTTTGCCATTTTAGTTGGCTCGCTCAAAAGCAAAAACTTTGTCAGTTGCAATGTCCTTATTATGTCATTTCTGTAATATTGTGTGTCAAGTTGTTCCATAACATCATAAAGAATATTCTCAAACTCAATAACCTCTACTTCTTTTTGGTTAAATTCCCTTACTATCTCACTTCTTCTTGATTTTGGAACAGCACCAAGTATAATTATTTTTTTAATTCTGTTTTTTTGAATTGAAAATTGCTTAATGTGATTACTTATTGTATCTACAATGTTTTTATCTTCAAATTTTTCATCAACAATATTGCTTATTGATTTGCTTAGGTTTGTTGTATCTGTTATGTTATTGGTTATAGAGCAGCTCACCTCAATATGAAAAACCTCATTAACCTTGTCTTTGTCAAATTTCAAGGCAAGAATTCCAGCATCTTTGTTGCCGCTAGTCTTTAGATTATTAATGGTAAAAAGCCCCTTTTTGTTGTACCAATAATTAACTATCTCTTTT
>CAZSIU010000080.1:0-4534 GCA_964607225.1 uncultured Methanosarcinales archaeon
AAATTACAGGTATGTTGGATGTGTAAATAAAAGACAAAGGCCATCTTATGCCATGCCCTCTTATTATTCCAAAAGATAGTGGAATCTCAACTTTCATTGCTTGCGCGTAAACTGCAATAACAAAAACAAGAATTGTAGAAATAACAGCGGACATCATAATCAATGCTGTTGTAACATCTCCATTAACTAGACTTTGGAAAAATGCCGGAAGAGCTCCAGACGAATAAGTAACACCTGCTAAGCCTGATGGACCTGGCAACCAATTAAATGCTTGTACAAAAAGGCTTTTGCTAACGCCTGCTGCAATAAACAAGCTAATGCCAGAGCCAAAACCCCATTTGCTTACAACCTCATCTAAAAATAAGATTAATACACCTCCTAAAAATAATTGAAATATAAGGATTAGCTGTAATTGAAAATAAAAACCTGTTCCTCTAAATTGTTCAGCAGGAGCTAAGCCACCTAAAAGAACATAAATAGCGCTTTCAAAAATAATAAAAAATATTGATAAAAATTTTTGAGTGCCTTGAAAACTTCTTTTGCCATCTGCAGTTGTCAAGTCAAATTTCCAAATGCCTGAGCCGTTAAGCAATTGCAAAACTATAGATGCAGTAACTATTGGTCCAATGCCAAGGCTTATTAAAGAGCCAAACTCTGCACCCAATATTATCGATAATGTCTCGAATCTTTGCAAAGCATTTATTCCTAAGCCGAATAATGGCATCAAACCTAAAACAAAGAATATAATCAAAACAATTCCTGTCCATTTTAGCTTTTCTTTAAAAGAAAGAATTTTTTGGGTGGGGCCTTCTACTTCTGGAAGATTTTGTATAATAGTTTGCCAAATAGACATTTTAATAAAAGATTATTTATAATTTTTAAACTTATTGAATGTTATTCTTTAATTTCTATTAACCCTATTACTTCGCCACCAGCTTCTTTTACTTTTTCTATTGCTGTTTTTGAGGCATATGGTGCTTTTATCTTGAATTTCATAGAAACTCTGCCATCCCCAAGTAATTTATTAAAGCCTAATTTTTCAAGTTCAACAGAATAAAATCCATTCTCTTCTTTTACTAAACCGCTTGAAATAAATTTAGTAAGATGTTCTTCAATATAACTAACGTTGACTGAGTTAATCCTTATTTTTGGTGTTTTGCTTACAAATCCATATTTGCCAAAATATCTTTCTTTCCAAATGCTTGGCTTTTTGCTATCAGCTCTTTTGCCAGTGCCAGCCATTCCTGCTCCTCCTTGATGTCCTTTGCCACGATGCTTTTTCTTAGCTCCCCATCCATGTGTCTTAGAGCCTCTCTGTCTTGTGTTTTTTTTGCGTTTGTTGACTGTCATTTTAATTTTCCCATGCTTCACATTGTCTTACTAAAATTACTAACTCTTCTTTTGATTTTTCAAGAGCTTTGACGTATTGCTCATCTGTTGCTTGAGACATTCGTTGTGAGTACGACATTATCCTTTCGTCTGTATCTGATTCGCTTTTCTTTTTGGCTATATAATTGCACAATTCCAAATGAACTTTTCTTATTAGCTGTCCAACGACTAACGGACTTGCATCGCCATCCAAAAATAATTTTGTCCAATAATATCTAAGAAATATTGGCAGACCTCCTTCTCCTATTTTTGGGGATGTTGGAAATTTTTTTGCAACTATTCTCATTTCCTCAACAATATTTTTAGCTAATTCATCAACTGATATTAAACTTTGATTACTCATTTAAACCATCCTCTTAATCAAATCGTTTATTGCATTGCCTCTGTATCCTAAAGCTCCGCCTTCTTGAAAAGAATGCTTAATTCCTTTTCTTCCAAAACCTTTTCTTGGAGCATTTAATCGGAAATATTTCTTGATTTTTTTGTTGTCGATTATTACAAAATCATTGTACCTTATTTTTCCTTTTGAATCTGCTTCTCTCCCATTAAACTCTTCACCTCTTTTTTCAACTAGCATTTTAAAAGTTTCTTCATCAAGCTCGCCCCATGTGATGTAGTCTTTTGTTTTTTTCAACATACCAGTATAAGCAGGTGTATTTGGAATTACACAGCAATAATTCTTTTTATAAAGCCTTAACATTTTTAGAGTATCTTTTACTTTATTTCTTATTCCAGTCAAGCCCCTTACTCTTATTGCTGCCAATCTTTTATTTGCTTGTTCCATATTATGCTACTACCTTTAATGAGCCTTCTGCGATTCTTAGCTTTGCAGCAGTTTCTTGATTAACCTTGAATTGCATTAATTTTTGTAATGCTTCAAAACAAGCATAAAGCAGATTAAGCTTGCTTCTTGTTTGCCCTTCTGTTAATGACCAGATATCTTTGATGCCAGCTAACCTCAATATTTTTTGACATTCTTTTTCAACTATAAGTCCTGTTCCTTTTGGAGCAGGTGCTAATGTTATCTCAACCGAACCTGACTTGCCACTTACCTTGAAAGGAATTGTATGAGCATCTCCACAACCACATTTCCAATCTCCACATCCTCTTCTTATCTTTATTATATTTAGCTTAGCTTGTCTTATTGCTTTTTCTCTTGCTGGCACTGTCTCTTTTGATTTGCCATAGCCTATACCAACATAACCATCTTCATTTCCGATAACAGCAAATGTTGCGAATTTTGGTTTGTTGCCTTCAGCAGTTTTTTTCTGCGTTTGTTTAAATACTCTTTTCTGGCCGCCTCCAAATTTTCCTTTGCTTTGTCCTACCATTAGCAAATCAGTTGTAAGGTTTGGTAATAAAGCATCTACTATTTCTGGTTCAAGTATCTTTATTCTTCTGTCTAATATATGATCGATGTTATTGATTTCGCCATTTTTTATTTTCATTCCTAAAGATGTTTTTGGTTTCCAAGCCTCTTTTTCAAAAGTTACTCTCTTTTTGACTTCCTCAACTACCTCTTCTTCTAACTCTTTTACTTCGCCTAACTCTGCTGCTAAGCTTTCTTTTGGCTTTTCAATTAATACCTCCTCTTCTTGTAATTCCTCAACTTTTTCTATTTGCTTTTCTTCAGATTTTTCTTCTTTATTTTTTCTAGCCATTTATCTTACCCTTTATCTCATTAAAATGTTTTACAATATCTTCTGGATCAAGTCCTCTTTTTATATAGTCAGAAAATTGCTTTTCATAATTCAATTTATTATTCTTTAATATTTGGGCATATTTTGCAATATGGTCTCCTGAGATTCTCTCTTTTGCAGGAAGTATTTCTGGGTTAAAAGGTATTTTTAAACCTGCATCTATTGCACCTGCTAATGCAGCATAAAGCCTTGAACCTTTTACAGAATTATTAAAGCCTAAATCTAGCACAGCATCTTTTATGCCTTTTTCAATTGCTTTTTTCCCAGCAATCAGACCAACTAAATAAGCACTTGGCAAATTTCCATTGTCGCCTTTCCATCCGTACTTGCTTAAAGTTTTAGAACTGATTGCAAAAAGAACATTGTCGCCTTTTGCATCATATCTAATAATAGATGCTTGTAAATTTCTTAAGGATTTTCTTACTACAATCCTGTATCTATTTGCCAACAAAATCTTCAATCTTTTCTTGTAATATGTTCTTCCTTGCCTCTTCCTTCTGAAAAGGACAGTAAAAATCTTACCTTTTTTCATTTTTTAATAATCCTCTCTCCTGTGTGTACAATTTCAAATGCCTTAAGCTTCTAAAAAATCCTCCTTTGCTCTTCATATAAAGATCATGACAAATAGCGCTTGTAATCAAACCATTATTTCTTAATAATTTTATAAAATCTCTTTGCACTCTTACTTTATTAATCCAGTTTCTTTTTGGATTTAGTCTTGCAGTCTTTCTTCCTTTTCGTGAACCAAATCCTTTTTGTTTGCCTTTGCCTTTTTGTTGCTTTCTTTTTCTTGACCAAAATCCTGAGGTGTTCAGAATTCTTTTTTTTGAAATAACTCCATTGCTTATTAATGACCTAACATCAGCTTTTGTTATTGCCTCTTTTATATCATCTAATCTAGCCGAATCAAACCTTATTCTGTTCTTGCCGCATTTCAAGATTTGTGCTGCTAATCTTCTTTGTACTTCAAACATTTTAGATCCTCTTTGTTAATACCTTATCTTTTTCTTTTTTTACTGCTTCTTTTTTCTTCTCATCACTTAACTCTTGCTTTTCTTTTGGCTCTGCTTTTGTTTCTTCTTTTTTAACTTCTTCCTGTTTTTCTTCTTTAATTGTTTTCTTTTTTGAAGCAATTAAATCTTCAATCTTCTTTATCTGTTCATCAACATTTAAGTTCAAAACAATTATATTGAGTTCTTTAGCTTTTTTAAATATTTCAAACTTTTTTTTAAGCCCGACATTTTTTGCTATAATAATTCCTTCACTCTCTTTTTTTATTTTTTTAATATCCTCTACTGAATAGACATTTATTATTTTTAACCCAGACGAGTGAAGCCATCTGACTTCTAGTGGCGATTTGTAGCCAGGAGAAGGCATCTTTCTTCTTCCTTTGAAATGATGCCTTATTTTGGAGTGAATTCCTTTTGGCTTTCTCCATTTATCGC
>CAZSIU010000081.1:0-4462 GCA_964607225.1 uncultured Methanosarcinales archaeon
TTCTTGATACAACATTTCTTGTAAACTCATAAGCCCTCTCGCTAAAAATTGCAAACGTGCTTACATAAGGAATTTTGCCAGAAAAAGCCAAGCCAGCTGCTGTTCCTATCATATTCTGCTCTGCAATGCCCATTGAAAAAAATCTTTCAGGAAATTCTTTTGCAAAATACTCGCTTCTTGTGCTATCGCTTAAGTCTGCATCAAGAGCAACAATATTCGGATTTATCTTCCCCAATTCAACTAATGCTTTTCCATAACCATCTCTTGTTGCTAATTTTTGTTCCATTTTATTTTGATGATTTTTATTTATCTTCAATTTACTTTTTAATCCGCCTTCGGCAAATGTTAGTGCTCGGCTTCGTTCTTCTGCCATTAAGTTGAACGCGAGCATGCGAGCGGTGACATGCGAAAGCTCGCTTTCGCTCGCTTATCTACCTCGCATGCATCTCTCAGCCTCGCCTATACATTTACAACGGTTCACTTTTATCACTTGTACTTCTAAAAGTCGTTGTTGATTTGTTTTAATTTTATTATTGTATTTTAATTATTGATTTTATCTAAATGTCTTAACATTAATCTTTTCTATCTCTTCCATTGCCTTTTTGTATTCTTCATCATTTGGTGCTTTTCCATGAAATTTATGGTTTAGTTCCATAAATGAAACTCCTTTACCTTTGATTGTATTTGAAATAATAATTGTTGGTTTTTTATTTTTCAGCTTTGATGCTTTATCAAGAGCTTTTAAAATTTGAGACATATCATGTCCATTAATATCAATAACATTCCACCCAAATGCTTTCCATTTCATGGCAACATTGCCAATATCCATAATATCTTTTACTTTTCCAGTCTGCTGAACTTGATTTTTGTCAAGTACAACAATTAAATTATCCAATTCATAGAAAGCAGCTGCCATTGATGCTTCCCATACAGCACCTTCTTGCACTTCCCCATCTCCAATCATTGCGTAAACATTACAATTTCTTTTGTCAAGCCTGCAAGCCATTGCAATCCCAAGAGCAAAGCAAATACCTTGGCCAAGAGCGCCTCCTGCAAAATCTATACCAGGTGTGTTAAGCTCAGGATGTCCTTGCAGCATTCTGTCAATTTTTCTATACCCATTTAATTCAGATTTTGGAAAATAGCCTTTATCTGCTAAAACAACATAAAGAGCAGCACAACTATGGCCTTTGCTAAACACAAATCTGTCTCTATATTCCCATAAGGGATTTTTAGGATTAACTTTTAATTTATAATAATACAATCCAACAAGCATGTCGATTGCGCTTAAGGAACCACCAGGATGCCCAGATTGGGCATTGTAAATCATAGTGATAATCTCTTTTCTCAATTCGTTTGCTTTTTGTTTGAGTTGAAGAATCAAGTTTTGTTTTGACATTTTATTTTTCTTGAATATTTTGTTATATTTTTGAAAATATTTGTAATGAATTTTTGATGTCTTTTTGAGTATTTTTTAATATTATTCATAACTTGCAATTCTCTTTTTTTGTCGATTATTTTGATTTTATTTATTTGTAATTGGCTATTTTTTTAACTGAATTAAACCTTAACATTAAAAGTTTAACAATATTTCTATCAATGTTATCTATTTTTTCCTATAATAATCAATTTATTCATATCTATACAGAATCAGTGTTATTTTTTATATCTTTGCATTAAAATAAAAAGAATAAATTAAAAATAAAATTATCTCTTAATAACCTCAGTTGCTGGCTTCATATTTTTCCATGCAAGCTCAAATAAATTCTCAAGAGCAGTAGCAAAGAATGGAGTATTGACCCAAATGCCAACATCATAGGTTGGGTGTACTTCAGTATCGTCAAGAACCATAAAAATAATTTCCTTGCCATCAACAATGCAGAATCTTGCTTTGTTGTCAGTGTGCCTAACCTCAGCAACTCCTTGCAATTCTTTCAATGCAGACATAGATTCTTTTGTAATAGGAGCAGCAATTCTTATTTTGACTCCTCTTTTCTTTAACTTCTCAAATGTTGGCTTAAAGCCCTCTACTTTTCTCAAGAAGCCTTGCGCTGTAGTCATCAAAGTTACGCTTTCTTCTGCATTTCTAATTGTCAATTCCAAGTGATTGTACAAATTATGCCTTCCTCTCAAAGAGCCACTTAAGTCAGCTGGCTCGACAAGCTCAACACCTTGTGTGTGCAAAGTGCTTAACTCATTAATCACTTCTGTATTCTTTAAGTCACTTAATTTCTTAACCTCTTCCTTTGCATACTGCTCAACATTCTTCTTAACCCTTTCAACAACTTCCTTAGGAGGAACAGCTATGTATTTTATTGGCTTGCCAAGTTTCATAATAACAAAGCCTTTCTTCTCTAAGCTTTCAAGAACATCATAGCTTCTGCTTCTTGGCACATTTGCTATATCACTAAGCTCACCTGCTGTGCTAACGCCTCTGCTAAGCAGAGCTGTCCATATCTTAACTTCATAAAGGTTCAAGGAAAAGAACCTTCTCAGTTTGCTCAAAAATTCTTCTTTAACTATCATTTAAACACACCCCCCTTTTGTTATTGCTTAGGGGATAAAAAGCACTACTATTAAAATGTTATTATTTTTTATCAATTAGTAGTAATTTCATTACAAAATGGTAATCAGTTATATTAACTGATAAGTTATTACACTATAGAAAGAACTAATATTTAAATGTTTTGGAAAAGTATAGTCATCTTATCATATTTTTAGCTAAAGCATCAACAACACTAGGATCGGCCAATGTCATTATATTTCCATAATCTTTGCTATCTTCAGCAATTGCTTTCAAAATGCGCCTCATTATCTTGCCGCTTCTTGTCTTTGGCAAATCATCAGCAAACTGTATCTTTTCTGGCTTTGCAATTGCTCCAACATGCTCAGCAACATGCTTTCTTAGTGCTTCTTTTAACTCTTCACTTTTCTTAATACCCTTTTTTAAAACTACAAAAGCATATATTGCTTGTCCTTTTATTTCATGTGGATAAGGAACAACAGCGGCTTCTGCAACTGCTTCATGACTTACTAAAGAGCTTTCAACCTCAGCACTTCCAATGCGATGCCCTGCAACCTTTATAACATCATCTACTCTTCCCATAATCCAAAAGTAGCCATCTTCATCAATCTTTGCACTATCGCCTGTTAAATAAACTCCAAATTTTTCAAAATATGTATGATTATACCTATCAGGATCATTCCAAATCGTTCTTAACATGCCAGGCCATGGGTTTCTAATGACTAAGTAGCCACCTTCATTTACGTTAGCTTTGCTTCCATCCTCTCTTAGTACATCTGCTACAATACCAAAAAATGGCTTAGTTGCAGAGCCTGGCTTTAAAGGAGTAGCCCCTGGCAATGGTGTTATTAATATGCCTCCTGTTTCAGTTTGCCACCAGGTATCAACAATTGGACATTTTTCTTTTCCAATTACATTATAATACCACATCCAAGCTTCTGGGTTTATTGGTTCTCCTACTGTACCAAGCAATCTTAAGCTGCTTAAATTGCATTTATTTGGCCAATCATTTCCTTCTTTTGCTAATGCCCTTATTGCAGTTGGTGCTGTGTAAAAAATCGTAACTTTATGCTTTTCAATTATGCGCCAAAATCTATCAGGCTTTGGAAATGCAGGTGAACCTTCATACATCACTATAGTTGTTCCATTTGCTAGTGGCCCATAAACAATATAGCTGTGCCCTGTAATCCAGCCAATGTCAGCTGTGCAGAAATAAATGTCATTATCTTTAATATCAAAAATCCATTTGAAAGTTATATAAGCAAAAAGCAAATAGCCTGCTTGTGTATGCAAAATTCCTTTTGGCTTGCCTGTTGTGCCGCTTGTATAAAGAATAAATAAAGAGTCTTCAGCATGCAAACTTTCTGGCTCACAAAAATCTTTTATATCTTTTTTGTTTATTAATTCATGCCACCAATAGTCTCTTCCATTAATAATATTAACTTTGTTATTAGCTCTTTTAACAACAATTACATGCTTAATTGTTGGGCACTCTTTTAAGACAACATCAGCATTATCTTTTAAAGGGTATATTTTTCCATTCCTAAAGCTGCCATCTGCTGTTATAAGCAATTCTGCTTTTGAGTCTTGTACTCTGTCTTTTAAGGCATCAGAGCTAAACCCTGCAAACACAACAGAATGAATTGCACCAATTCTTGCGCAAGCAAGCATTGCAATTGGCAATTCTGGAATCATTGGCAAGTATATTTCAACAATATGTCCTCTTCTAACACCAAATTTATTTAGAACATTTGCAAATCTGCAAACTTCTCTCAATAATTGCTCATAAGTATATACTTTATGTTCGCCAGATTCAGGTTCCCAAATTATTGCTATTTTATCTTTTTTTCCAGATTTGACGATTCTATCTAAGCAGTTATAGCATGCATTAAGGTAACCACCCTCAAACCATTTGAAAAAGCCCATGTCATTTCTAAA
>CAZSIU010000082.1:0-4454 GCA_964607225.1 uncultured Methanosarcinales archaeon
ATAACTGCGAGGCGATAAAATGCAGTTCAGATTTCTGGACTGTTTTAAAATAATTTATAAATTACAATTAAAAAATAACAATCCTTAAACGACCTCTTAAATTGAAGATGTTTGAGGTAGTTGAACGCGAGCATGCGAGCGTTCTCGCATGCAACTACCCATTTGTGAATGTTAGGCGAGGCTGTCAATGCAGCCGAGCACTAAAATGCGTCGCAGACGGATTGAAAAATTAGATTAAAGAAAAATCAAATAAAAATTTATTAAAAATGACAACTGAAGAGAAATTTTTAGTCCCAAGAGATGTTTACTTAAAATCTGGAATACATATAGGTACAAAATTCAGAACAAAGTACATGGAACAATTCATTTACAAGACAAGACCTGATGGATTGTCTGTTTTAAATTTGCAGAAAATTGATGAAAGAATAAAGATAGCTGCTGCTTTTCTTGCTCAATATGCTCCAGAAGATATTTTGGTTGTTTGCAGACGAGAAAATGGTTGGAAAGCTGTTGAGTTATTTGGTAAGTTAACTGGCGTTAGATATTTTGCTGGACGCTATCCACCTGGGATTTTGACAAATCCAAATCATGAGGATTACACAGAAGCAAAAGTTGTTCTTGTAGTAGATGCATGGCCTGACAGAAATGCTGTTTTGGATGCTGTAAAAGTAGGCACTCCAGTAATTGCTTTATGTGACACAAATAACCAATCAAATTTTATTGATTTTGTTGTGCCTTGCAACAATAAAGGAAAGAAATCACTTGGTTTATTATTTTATATTCTAACAAAAGAATTCTTAATATTAAAGGGGAAATTAAAAGAAGGAGAAGATTTGCCAAATAAACTAGAAGATTTTACAGAAGAATAATTAAACTAAGGTTAATAAATCTTTTATAGCTTGCTTTAAATTTTTATTTTCGAAAAGTACTTCATAAGCTTGATGAGTTAAAGGCATTTCTATTTTGTGCTTTTTGCTGTATTCATAAACAGCTTTTGTTGTTGAAATGCCTTCTGCAATCATTCCATGCATTTGTTTCTTTATTTCTTCCATTTTTTTGTCTTTTGCTAATTGCTCGCCTACAAATCTGTTACGGCTATGTTTGCTTATGCAAGTTGCAATTAAGTCACCAACACCAGCTAAGCCGTAAACAGTGCCTCTTTTAGCTCCAAAATGTCTGCCAAAATTGTTCATTTCCATTAAGCCAAGTGTAATTATAGAAGCCCTTGCATTATCACCAAAGCCAAAACCGTCACAAACACCTGTTGCGATTGCTGATATGTTCTTTAAAGCTCCGCATATTTCTACTCCTATAACATCATTTAATTGATAAAGTTTGAAATAAGGTGTTGCTAATGTCTCTGCAACTATTTGGCTTACTCTTTTATCTTTGCTTGCAACAACACTTGCAGTTGGCATTTTAATGCTTACTTCCTCTGCATGATTTGGTCCAGATAAAACAGCTATTTTTGCTTTTCCAATTTCGTCTTCTATAACTTGCGACATTCTTTTACATGTACGATATTCTAAGCCTTTTGTTACACTAACAATAATTTGATATTTGAAATAAGGTTTAATTTGTTTTAATGTGACTCTTAGAAATTCACTTGGAATTGCAGTTATTATCATCTCTGAGCCATTAAGGACATTTTTTAAAGAATGGTCTACAATTACATTGCTTGGAATTTTAATTCCCGGCAGATATTGTTTGTTTTCTCTTTTGCTTTCAATCTCATTTGACAATTCTTCTCTGCGAGCCCATAGCTTGGCATCAAAACCTTTCTCTGCTAGCAAAATTGCTAAAGTTGTGCCCCAGGAGCCTGCTCCAATTATTGAGATTTTTTGCATTTTTATTATACAATTTTTGTTTTTTGAATGTATTTTTTAATGTAAATTTAATGTTACTTTAATGTGTTTATTTTATTCCACAACGCATTATTTAAATAATATTTAATCAATAAAAAACTAAAAGTTGTATTTTTGTTTGCTTAACCTTGCGATTTCTTTCATTATCTTTGTTGTTACTTCTCTCAGCAATTTTTTATTAATCTTTTTATTGTAATATTGATTAAAATACATTGGTTTGCCAATGTTCATAATTGCTTTCTTTGCTTTTGGTATATACTTACCTTTTGGCAATATCTCAAATGTCCCTATTAACCCAATTGGCAATACAGGTGCTTTTGATAATAAAGCTAGCCTTGCAACTCCAGTTTTTGCTTTTTGAAGCTTTCCTGTCAAACTTCTTGTGCCTTCTGGATGTATTGCAATAATTCTGTTTTCTTTTAATGCTTTAATTGCCCACCTTAAAGCTTTTTTGTCGCCACTTTGCCTGTCAATAGGGATTGCGCCAGAGTATGTGTGCCATGCTGCTTTTAACGGATTGTCAAAATGCTCTTTTTTTGCAAGAAAATGGATTCTCTTATTAAGGTGAGATATTACGTAAGCTGCAATTATAAGATGATCCATATAGCTCGTATGATTAGCTGCAATTATAAAAGAGCCTTTTCTTGGAATATTTTGCAAGCCATTTACCTTTTTAACCCAAAGTTTCACAATTGGGATTATTGTCAATTTAGGTATTAGATATACCATTTTAGTAATTATATTCTTGTCTTATAAGTTTTGCGATTTCTTTCATTATTTGTCTTGTGATAACTTCAAGAATTTTATTGTTTATTTTTTTATTGTAATATTTATCAAAATATATCAATTTGCCTATTTTAACTTCGCATCTTTTAAGTCTTGGCAGCATTTTACCTACTGGAAGAATTTTATTGGAATCTATAATTCCAACTGGTAAAACTGGAGCTTTTGCTTTTATTGCTAATTTAGCAACTCCTGTGTAAGCTCTTTGCAGTTTTCCATCATAGCTTCTTTTTCCTTCTGGGAAAATCATTATTATTTCATTTTTTTTAAGATAGATTAATGCTTTTTCAAATGCTTGCTTGTTTTTTTCCTTTGCTTCCTTTTCTTTTTCAACATAAACAGGAATACTGTCCCACAAATCAAGGAAAAACCTTGTAATAAAAGGCTTCCAATAAAAACTATTTACTAGTGCATGCATTTTCTTGTTTGTTTTTGGAGCTATGATTACAGGTACAAGCAATGCATCATAGTAGCTAGTATGATTTGCTGCTATTATGAAAGGTATATTTTTTGGAATGTTTTCAATTCCTTCCACTTTCCTAATCCAAGGACTGTAAATAAATGGTATAATCCATCTGCTAATAGGGTAAACCATAGTCAGAATTATTAGATAAGGTATTAAAAAGGTTTTGGTAAAAGAAATATTAGAATTATAATAATTAAAATTCCATCTGCCTACGGCGTATTCTTGGCTCGCTCAATAGTTCGCCTATTTATTATAAAAATAAAAGAAAAAATTTATTCTATGTCTTTTACTCCACTTTCATCAACATAGAAACTTGCTTCGCCTTCTGGCATTGAGGGGCTATCAACCAGCTTAGCAACTCTTGTTCCTTTCTTTCCTTTTCTTAAGTAAACTCTAAAGGTTGATGCATGCGCTACTATATGGCCACCAATTGCTTGTGTTGGATCGCCAAAGAACATATCAGGCCTTGCCATGACTTGGTTTGTGACATATACGCATAGATTGTACATATCAGCCAACTTAAGCAAAACATGCATGTGCTTGTTTATTTTCTGCTGTCTGTCAGCAAGAGTTCCTCTTCCAATAAACTCTGCTCTGAAATGAGCAGTTAATGAATCAACAACAATCACCTTTACATTCAAGCCTTGCTTTTTGATTAAGTCTTCTACTTTCTCTGCTAACAACATTTGATGGTCAGAGTTGTATGCTCTTGCTACTTTGATGTTTTTCAAGACTTGCTCTTCATCCAAGCCAGCTCCTCTTGCTAATTGTATTATTCTTTCTGGTCTGAAAGTGTTTTCTGTGTCAATGAAAACAGCAACTGCATCTTTGTCAATTGTTTGGCAATTGACTGCTAAAACATGGCCAAGCTGTGTTTTGCCTGAGCCAAATTCGCCAAAGCATTCAACAATAGCACCTGTTTCCAAGCCACCTCCTAGCAATGAGTCAAAAGCTTTGCTTCCTGTCTTGATTCTTATGACTTTTTCTCTTCTTTTGAGCAATTCTTCTCCTGACTCAAAACCCATTTCCAAAGAGCTTCTTGCAACTGCAATCAGCTTTTTTGCAACTGCATCGCCCATTCCAGTTGTTTCAACTAATTGTGCTGGTGAAGCAACAGCTATGCTCATTAAGTCAGTGTAGCCGACTGCTATTAATTTTTCAGCAGTTGCTGCTCCAACTCCAGGCAAGTCATAGATTGTTTTTTCTACTTTGTCCATCTTGATTTCTTTTCTTTTTCTTCTTGATTCTTTTATTTCAGAATTTTGTAATTCTAATTCTTGTTCCATTATAATCACCTTTCTTTTATATTTTTATTCATTTTAGAAAGAGGTTAAATAACC
>CAZSIU010000083.1:0-4447 GCA_964607225.1 uncultured Methanosarcinales archaeon
TTGAGATAAAAGGAGAGGAATTTGACAGATACTATAAAATTGCAGAAGACTTTGTACATAGGATGAGAAGAATTATAGAGCATGGCAAGTGATATACTCTAAAATCTGGTATATAAAACTATTGCAATAAACACAAAAAATATAGTAAAAATTAAAGTGCTGAATATAAGCAATTGCATATTTCTGTCAGATTCTTTGAATGATACTTCTATTGTTGGAGCTTGAATCTGTTCTTTGGTTGCAGCTATTTTCGGTTGCTCAAATTGTTTTGAGGTTATCAATAAAACAGCTTCTTCCTCTTTAATTTTAAGGCAATCCTCAACCTTCATTTCTTTAGTTTTTGTATCTTGTAATTTCCCATTATCAGAATAAACATTTGCAATTATTGGATAAATTTCATTCTCAACATTATTCTCAATTTTTAATTTTATTGAATTAAAAAAAGTATTATCTTCAGTTCCTGAATCAACAGAAAAATTTTGAATATAATCCAAATTTAAATCATCATTTTTAATTTCTAAAATAGAGTTTTCCTCATCTTCTTGCCCAACATTTATTATTTTGTAATCTAAGCTAATAATTCGAATGCAACTTACTATCAAAGGACTTAGATCGAAACTTAAAAACCTTAAGTCATGCTTTTCTTTTTCTACCTCAAGCTCAATTTCAAAATGCTGTTGATGCACAGTACCATTTTCATCTTCGCCTTCAGCTTCAATTATAACATCAAAAGTGTCATCATCGACATTAAGAGGAAGCTCAAATTTCAATGTTACTGTTTTGTCGTCTTGTACACCTAAGTCAAATTTGTTTGATTCTTCCTCCAAGTCATCGTCTTCATCAATACCCTCAATAGTTACTTTCACCTCGATATCTTCTATTTCTAAGTCCTCATTTTCTGTAAAATCATTCTTTACTTCAATTTTAAATTCTATGCTAGAGCCTGGCTCTGCTTCTTTGCTTATTTTTGTATTATTATTGACATTGCTGCTTTTTTTGCCATCAACCTTTACATCGATATCTATAATTTTTAATCTGCTTCCTTGTGATACTGTAATATTATATGACTGATTTGTTATTTCTATAAAATCGCTTACACTAACATTAACAACAAAAAATCCAGCAAATGATGGGGTGAAAGTAATTAAACCAGTTGAGCTATCTATTGCTATATTGCTTGCATCTGTTTTTAATGAAAAACTTAGTATATCGTCATCAGAGTCCGTAGCATCTACATCATAATTATATTTTTCATTTACAGTTGCAGTTGTTTTTGGCAAAGAGGTTATATTTGGAGCAGTATTATTTGTAAAGTTAACTGTAATAGTAATTACTTTAGAGTCTATTAAAGAGCTATCGCTTACAGTAAAGTTTATTGTATTAATGCCTAAGTCTCTATTAGTCGGCTTCCAAGATACTGTTGCAAGTGAATTATTGATTTTTGATATTGCAATGCTGGAATGGTTACTTGAAAATGTCAATGCTTCATTATCTAAATCGGCAGCAGTTATATTGAAGCTTAAATTGATATTTTTGAAAGCTGTTTTGTCTAGTATAGGGTCTAAAACAGGAGCCCTATTAACATTTGTTACTGTGACAGTCCATTTAAGAGAAACTTGATTCGATGAAGAATCCTTTATAGTTGCATTTACTATATGAATTCCGCTGTCGCTAAATCCAGTAGTATAGGAAAAATTGTTTGGCTTAGTGCTGTTTAATGTGTTGTCAATAAACCAAGAGAAATTAAGCAAAGCATCATCAGGATCAGATACATTCACATTAAAGTTTAAAGTAGAGTTCTCTGTAATAGTTGGGTTTAAACTTGAGGGAGAAAAAGAAACTACAAAAGGGCTATTATTTACTGTTATGTTAAATAATCTATTAGAACCTTTTTTCCCATAACTATCATTAAAAAATACAGTTATATTATATTGCTTATTAATATTTAAACTTGTATTCCATAAAAATGTCCATAAATCACCTTGCTTTGTCATTGAGAAATTTGTGCCATTAAAGTTTATTATTGTTGAGTTAACCTGTGTAGTGTCATCAGTTATGTTGACTGTAACAGTAGTAAGCCCACTTATATTTGTGTTGTTTCTTGAAGGGTCAACCCATTTGTTCAACTGAGGCACTTGGTTATCATTTTTTGCACCTGGAGTTAAAGTTGATAAATTAAATGTTTTTGAGCTGCCATCAGGGTATCTGCCTATAGAGATGTTTTCTTGTGTTGTTGAAGATTGGGCATAATCTATGCTATCTACTTTATTCCCAGAAGAATTGTATAAGACCACAGTCCCTCCACTATTTGACAGTTCAAAATTTGGTACTATCTCTCCATATCCAATAACTTTTATTCCACTTTGATTTACATTTGGAAAAGTTGAATTAAATAAGGTAAAGTTTTCCACCAAAACAATAAAGCCATTTGCAGGTATTGTTGTATTTAAAGTAAAATTTCTACTAAAGGACTCCGATACGTTCCAATTTGTTAAATTGACTTCAGAACTGTCATTGTTAAATAGTTCAACCCATTCAGAATCAGGCTCTTTAACTCCATTCGCAAGAATTTCATTAATTACAACTGCAGAATAAGCATTTAATGATAAAACTAATAAAAATATCACTAATAAGATTATAACTAACACCTTTTTTGAAACCATGCCCCCACTATTAAATGGTTATAGAAGTTGTATATAAATTTATTGTGGTTTACTTTTCAAATACCCAAAAACAATCAATATAATAAGTACTATTACAACAAATCCACCTAAAAGCATTGATAACAAAATTGGAGAATTTTTTATTGATAGTTCTATTGTCGATGTAATTGGTTCTTCTTTTGTAGATTCTTTTGTCTCTTCTTTTGGTTGAATTATTGTACCTACTTCTTCTTTTATTTCTTCTTTTTTTGTTTCTGTTTTTGTAACGCCAGAAATGCAGTCCTTGACTATTAAATCAACTGTCTTCTGGTCAAATAATACAAAATTCTTCCAATAAAGATTTATTAAGATTGGAAATTTACCTTCTTGGAAGAAAGAAGGCACTTCAATGTTCAATGTTTTTGTATATGTTTTCTCTTCATCACTTGCTTCATCTGAAGATTCCAAAGATATATCTTTATCATAAGAATTAACCCCAAGGCTTGTAGCTTTAAATTCTAAAGCAACTTGATTTTCGGCATTTGAGCCTGCATTTACAATCTCTGCAGTCAACTTTGCTTTTCTATTGCAATCCACTACACTAGGTGTCAAAAGAACTTTTGAAATTCTTATGTCATGGCTTTGCTTCTTGACTTCTAGCTTTTGTAATAATTCTGTTTTGTAGGGTGTTTCATTTCTGTCTTCACCTTCTGCTTCGATAATAACATTGTATGTGCCAGCATCGACATCAATAAGTATAGGAAATTTTACATCAAACCTGTAATCATCTCCTGGCTCTAAGTCAAAGTCTATGCTCTCTTCGTCCAAGTCAGCACCATCATCTATGTCTTCTATTGTTATTGTGACAAAAACTCCTCTTAAATCAGGCTCTTCGCCTTGAAATGTGTTTTCAACTCTTATTGTAAAGGTAACATTTGAGCCTGGAAGAATATCTACATTTATTTTAGTGTTATTTGCAACAGGAACAGAGTTTGAGTCAATTCTATCTCTACTCTCTACCCTATATGTATAAGCTTCATCATAGTCTACACTTGCATCTATTTCAGTTATCTCTAGTCCAGCAGCTAATACACTGGCTACTAAAAGCAAAAATGTGAGCAAAAAGGCTATGATTTTCATTTTGTACTTATCCTGCAGTAGTTATTTTCTATATATAAAGGTTGCGGAAATCTTAGATTTCAGCAACTCCGAGAATCTATGATTCTCGACACTTATGGTTTTTACAGAATAAAATTGTGTCTTTCTCCTCTTCAATCACTTTTTCTATTTTAAAATTTTTTTCAATTAAATTTTTAATATAATCAAATTCTCTAGACTTCTTTAAAACACTAAAAATAAAATTCTCTTTTCCAACTCTCTTTATCTCTTCAAATGATTTTTTTATATTATTAAAATTATGGATTGCAGTTATAGAAATAACATAATCAAATGAATTATATTTAAATGGAAGAGCCTCTGCAATACCCAGTATTTTATTTTTATTGTTATTTTGTTTTATTAATTTTATTGATGGGTCTATTCCAATAACTTCGCAGTTAAATTGAGAAGAACTTCCACTTCCACAGCCCACATCAAGTATTTTTGTATTTTTGTTTATATTGATATTATTTTTAATTATTGACAATTTATGTAACTGCTCTTGTTGGTACAATTCATTGTAGCCCTTTGCAATAGCATCATAGTACATAATCTAAGTATATTTTTAATATTTAAATATTTTACACAATGCATTGCGAAAAGAATAAATAAGAGTTATCAATCTTTAGCGCTTCATATTTAAGGTG
>CAZSIU010000084.1:0-4437 GCA_964607225.1 uncultured Methanosarcinales archaeon
TTCTAATCTCTGAATTATTGATTTTCACCAATAAAGGCTCTTTTAATGATATATCGTCATAAACGTCTTTTGCAAATTTAATCTCCACATTTGGCGAAACAGAAGGCTCTAAAGCAAATCTAATGCTGTGCTTGGAAATCAATAAAGAGTACATATCTTCCAATTCAGAAGAGTTTAAGCACCAGTACCCATTTTCAACTAAATCGTCATAAAGCACTGCCAGTTTTTCCTTGCTTGTTTTGGGAATAAATATGTCTATATCGTCTGTTCCTCGGTCCCTGCCGAGCAGTATGGCTACGTAACCGCTTACTATAACATAAGCGGTATGTTTTTGCAGTATTTTAACAAAATTCAGAACAAATCTATCCAATCCATTAATTTCTTTGTCAAGCTTTATAGTATTTTTATTTATGAATTTCATGATCTTGGGGGTGCTTTATGGATTTAATAAGTTATTGATTCGAAAAGGCAATGATTTTTAAATTATAAATCAATTCTTTTTATCTATGTTATCCCTAGGAATAGAATCAACAGCGCACACTTTCGGCTGCGGAATAATTGACGATAAAGGTAGAATTTATGCTAATGTTACTGACTCCTATAAAACAGAAAAAGGAGGCATTCATCCAAGTGAAGCAAAACTTCATCATGAAAATGTAAAAGACAAGGTTGTTGAAGATGCATTGAATGTTGCAAATTTGAAATTAGAAGATATAAACATGATTTCTTTTTCTCAAGGTCCTGGATTAGCACCTTGCTTATTGGTTGGTTTAAAGAAAGCAAAAGAATTAGCAATAAAAATTAATGTTCCTCTCGCAACTGTAAATCACTGCATTGCTCATCTCGAAATAGGCAAGTTGCTTACAAAAGCAATAAACCCTGTTTTATTATATCCAAGCGGAGCAAATACGCAAGTTATTGCATATGATGGAGGAAAATACAGAGTTTTTGGCGAAACTCTAGACCAAGGTATTGGAAATTTTATAGATTCATTTGCAAGATATATTGGCTTAGGATTTCCTGGCGGGCCAAAAATTGAAAAGCTTGCATTAAATGGGACAAAATACATTGAACTGCCTTATGTAGTCAAAGGAATGGATGTCTCCTTTTCAGGCATTCTAACAAATTTAAAACAAAAATATGATTCAAAAAAATATTCTGTTGAAGATTTGGCTTATTCATTGCAGGAAACAGTTTTTGCAATGCTTGTTGAAGTTTCTGAAAGGGCTATGGCGCATTGCAGCAAAAATGAATTAGTGCTTGGTGGAGGAGTTGCTTGCAACAAAAGATTGCAGCAAATGTGCAGAATGATGTGTGAGGAAAGAAATGCAAAATTTTTTGTTCCGCCTAATGAAGTTTTAGTTGATAATGGAATTCAAATCGCTTGGTTAGGTGTACTACAAAAAAAGGATGCTACTAAAGAATATGATAAAATAGATATAAGACCTTATGAAAGGACTGATGATGTTATTGTTACGTGGAGATAATCAACAATATTTATATAACATTAGACTTTTACAATTCTTATGAATAAGGCATTTTTAGTATCATTGCTTATTTTTCTATTTTTTATAAGTGCATGCCAAAAAACTGAAGTTAAAGAAGAAATAAAAGAAGTAACTAAGCTAGAAAAAATGGCAGCTATGAATGTAATAACTTATGATAGCGATAAAGTTACTGTTGTTCTTGATGAACTTGCATTTTTACCACCTTTTATTCATATTAAACAAGGAACTACAGTTACTTGGATTAATAAAGACAAAGTAGAGCATACAGTTGCATTCCACAACAAGAAAACTCCAACTCAAGTTATAGAAAGTGATGTATTAAAGACTGGCGACAAATATAGTTACACATTTAATGAAGAAGGAATTTATGATTACATCTGTGGCATACACCCATTCATGCATGGTGGCATTATTGTTGGTAATCCACCAGAATTAGCTTCAATGATGGAATTTGCTGAAGACACAACTCCACCAAAAGTTTTTTCAATAACTCCAAATAAAGTTTCAGTCAATGGAGGTGATAAAGTTATTGTCAAAGGAGAAAACTTTGTTAAAAGCACTACTGTATTTTTTCACCATTTATTTGGAGACGTTGGGTTTATTGATTCAAAAACACTTGAAGTAATAACTCCAAAGCATTACGCTTTAAAAATGGATGTGATTGTTACAAATCCAGATGGCGACTATTTCACATTGCCAGATTCTTTTGAATTTTTTGGACAAGAAGAGCAACAAATTGAAACTATTGAATTTGAATATGAAGAAAAAAGAACACCTCATTTTACTGGTTCAATGCCAAAACATGGTGATACAATAACAAGTCCATCAAAAATATCTATTTCTTTTAATTTTCCCATAGTTAAGGGTAGTGATATAATACTTTATGATTTAAATAATAGGAAGCTAGCAGAAGGCTCTCTAACAACTAATAGACTTGGGTTAGAGATAAGTTCTGTGCCTAAACTTAACACAGAAACTTACAAAGTAACCTACCATGCAATATGGCTTGGTGGCTCAGCTCATGATGGAGAGTTTTATTTTAAAGTGAAGTAAGATAAATTTATAAATATATCAAAATTCCAAAACCTAATGATTCAAGAAAGATTAGTTCTATTAATAGATGAAATAGAAAGACAAGTTGGCAACTTTAAACCAGAATTTTATGCCAGAATGCGTGAAGGTTTAAGTTTCTTGGAAATGCAAAGACCAGAGATAGCGGAAAAATCCTTTTTTGAAGCATACAAAATTGAGCCTGAAAGTCCTCGTGCTTTGGAATTTATTGGTCATTCCAGATTTTTGCAGGGTCGGCTTCCAGACGCAATAGAAGCCTATGGTCAGCATACTTATGCTGAACCAAGTGTGGGCGTTTATAAAAATCTAGCTTTTGCTCTCGCGACTTTTGGAAAATATCATCCTTATTTAGCTTTATTGAGGAACGCCTTGGATCATAACCTAGATGATGATATGCTCATACGCATTGGGAGAATTTCTGTAACCCAAGATATGACCGACTTAACAGAAAAGGTTCAGTCAGTTATGAAACAGAGAGGCTTATCTGTTAAACTTTATCCCCTATAAAGTTTTGTTAATAACATCCAATAATCAATCAGCAGCAACAATCTGCCTTAAAATTCTTTGCTTTCCACTCCAGTCCAATACAACTTTAAGAACATCAGTAATTGTTTCAACTGGAATTATTTTTATTTTGCTCATTTTTTCCTTGTCAATTATTATATCTTTCAAATTAGTTTTTGGAACAATCACATTTTTTATTCCAGCTTCGATTGCAGCCTCTACCTTTGCGGTTACCCCGCCAATCGGAAGCACTTCCCCCCTAACAGACAATGAGCCTGTCATTGCAGTGTCCTGCTTTACAGGCACTTTCTTGAATGCGGAAATGATAGATGTTGCAACAGCGATGCTTGCTGAATCGCCCTCAACGCCTTCATGAGTCTGCAGGAACTGGACATAAATGTCATAGGTTTCCTTCAAATCTTCTCCAAAATATTTTTTGATGATTGCGCTTACATTCTTTATCGCTTCTTTCGCAATTTCGCCCAATTTTCCTGTTGCTATTATCTCGCTTTCCTTTCCTCCGGGAGTTACCTCTGATTCAATAGGCAAAATAATTCCGGAAAAAGGAGGAGTGACCCCAATAACCGCTAATCCGTTTACCCTTCCGACTCTTTTTCCTGATGTGACAATTACCTCATATTCCTTCTTCTCCTCAATGTATTTATCGGCAATCTGTTGCTCAAGGGTCCTTGCAATTTTCTTAGCCCCAACAATATGCTTTTTCATAACAAGCTTTGCCTTCTCCTCCATTGCCATGTCCCCTGCTGCCCTTATCAAGCCGCCAAGCTCTCTCAACCTCAATGTTAAATGCCCTTTTCTGTTTGCCCTTCTTCTTGCTTCCTCAATAATTGCTTCAACAGCTTCTCTGCTGAAATGAGGTATTTTCTTGTCTTTCACAACTTCTTGCGCAACAAAAACAGCAATTTTATTTCTGTTCTCTTCAGTATCAGGAATTGTTTCTTTCATATAAATCTCGTATCCATAGCCGCTTATTCTGCTTCTCAATGCAGGATGCATATGCTTTATTGTCTCATAATTGCCTGCTGCCAGAAGAACAAAATCGCATGGAACAGGCTCTGTCCTCACCATTGCGCCAGCGCTTCTCTCGCTTTGCCCAGTAATTGCGAATTTTCTTTCCTGCAATGCAGAAAGCAATTCTTGCTGTGTTGCTGGCTGCAATGTTGCAATCTCGTCGATAAATAAAACACCCATATGGCTTTTGTGAATCATTCCAGCAACAACCCTTTCATGAGCTGGGGTGCCTAAGCCGCCACTTTGAAAAGGATCGTGAAGCACATCTCCAAGCAAAGCTCCTGCATGTGCGCCAGTAGCGTCATTAAAAGAGGCTTGCTTT
>CAZSIU010000085.1:0-4409 GCA_964607225.1 uncultured Methanosarcinales archaeon
AGAAGCGCTTAGCAGAGGATATAATGCAGAAATAAGCGGCTCTGCCGGATTTGTTTTATACGACCCAGTAATAAGACAAAAATATGGAATTGGTGAAAACTCAAGAATAATTGTTATCAATACAGGCAATGGGTTAAGAAATTTTAGCAGTAATCTAAGATGAACAGCCAAGACCTATACCAACGAGTTGAAAGCGCAATACAAGAATCAGGATGCCCCACAACAGAAAGTGGAAGAGTTTCATTAGTCAAAGTAATAGATAGAGTTTACCCTATTATTGCAGATTATGTAAAAGAGAAGAAGGTGGTATTTGGAATAGAGTTTCAGAGTTTAGCGAAAATGTTTGCATATAGTTATGCAGAAAATGTAATCCTCAATATATTAAAACAATATACCCTAGAAAGAGGCTCCGAATATGGTGTCCATGTTACAACACTTGGAGAAGGGCTGGAAAGAAACTTTGGCAAATTTAATAAGACTTCGGTCTTGCAGAACCGAACAGGAAAAAGATATTCTAAATTTGAATTTAAGGGAGGCCCTAAATATAACAGAAGATCCATTCTTTTTTATTCATCTGAAGCAGAACTTGATGATTACTTAAGAAGAAGTGCGACACGCGAAACAATGACGGAATATAGAGGAAGAATGAGAAGAAAAAGGATTGCTGTGATTAATTGCAATTTTGAAAGATAAATTTTTAAATCATTATCCATTAATTCATTATTTGGTGATTAAATTGTACATAGACAACAGAGTTAATGCTTTAGGACAAGGCAAATTTGTTTTGCATGCAGAAAGAGCTTGTTAAAAAAATGACAAGGTGACAAAATGAAAAAAGAATTAGACATTGAAAAATTGAAAGATGCCAAATTTACTTTTGGGAAAGGGGCTTTCAGGGCCAAATCATTGCATTGCGATACATGCAATAAGAAACTGAAGCAAATGAATACCGAAATGAATCTTCCTGATAGTTTCCTAAGCGTCAGGTTAAAAATTTTTAGATGCGATAAATGCAATAAAGAGTACTTAAATTTTGAAGAGTCAAGAAAGTTGGACAAAGCACTGCTGTTGTCAAGATTGATGAAATACGAGGGCTATAAAATCAGAAAATCCTTGAGTTTTGATGGCGACAATTATGTTTTTAGAATACCTGTGGATATTGCAAGAAACTTAGGCAAAAACCCACATGCCGATTTAGTGCCATTATCTTCTAAAGAATTACTGATACATATAGATAAAGATTAATGAAATGGTCCTCGACAAGCTATCAGACTCGCTGAAAAATACCTTATCCAAAATAGCCAAATCCCTTTTTGTTGACGAAAAGCTAATCAATGAATTGATTAAAGACATTCAAAAAGCACTTCTTCATGCAGATGTTAATGTAAAACTAGTTTTTGATTTAACTGAGAAAATAAAAAACAGGGCATTAAATGAGGAAGCGCCAAAAGGCCTGACAAAGAAAGAGCAGTTAATCAACATCGTATATGAAGAATTGGTAAACTTCCTTGGAAAAGAGCAGCATAAGATCGAGATTCACCAAAAGCCGTTCAAGATAATGCTTGTTGGCTTATTTGGCTCTGGAAAGACGACAACAGCAGGAAAATTAGCTAAATTCTACACAAAACGAGGATTTAAGGTTGCATTGGTTGGCTTGGATGTCCATCGCCCTGCTGCAATGGAGCAGATTGAGCAGGTTGGAACCCATGCAAATGTAAAAGTATTTTCTGACAAGAAAATTAAGGAAGCAGTTGAAATCTGGGACAAATACAAGAATGAATTCAATGATTTTGATATTTTGATAATAGACACGTCAGGAAGAGATGCCTTGTCAAAAGACTTGATTCTTGAAATCGAGGAAGTAAACAGGAAAATACAGCCTAATGAAGACATTCTGGTCATTTCCGCAGACATAGGGCAGGCAGCCCAAAAGCAGGCAGAGCAGTTCCACAAGAGCTGCGGCATAACAGGAGTAATTGTTTCAAAAATGGACGGCACAGCAAGAGGCGGCGGCGCTTTAACTGCATGTGCTGTTTCGGGAGCGCCAATCAAATTCTTAGGAATCGGAGAAAAAGTAGACGATTTGGAACAATTTAATCCGCAGGGTTTTGTGGGAAGGATTCTTGGAATGGGGGACTTGGAAGCGCTGCTTGAAAAAGCCAAAGAAGTGATTAAGGTTGAGGAAGCGGAAGACTTGGGCAAGAGATTCCTGAAAGGCGAATTTAATCTGATTGACTTGTACGAGCAGATGGAAGCAATGTCAAAGATGGGTCCATTAAGCCAGTTGGTTGAGATGATTCCGGGATTTTCGCAGTTAAAGCTGCCTAAGGAAATGCTTCAAGTACAGGAAGGGAAATTAAAACATTGGAAAATCGCAATGAACAGCTTCACAAAAAAGGAACTGGAAGATCCTGAAATAGTTGATAGTTCAAGGGTTGAAAGAATCTCAAAAGGTTCTGGAATTCCTGCGCCTGAGATAAGGGAATTACTGAAGCAATACAGGCAATCAAAGAAATTAGTCAAGATGTTCAAAGGCAGCAAAGGCGACATGGCTAAGATGATGAAGAAGTTTGGAGGCAGGCTGCCGATGGGCGGATGAATATGAAAAAACTAATTAATTCAATAAAAGAACGGAAAATCAAGAAAGCCTTGGAGTTGTTAAAAGCACGCAAAATAACACTCAGAACAGCTGCAAAACTCGCGGATGCTTCTTACGTTGAAATGCTGGATTTTGCTTCGAAAGCTGATATAGACATTGGGTATTCTTTAGACGAGTTAATAAGAGAAACTTAAATTCCTTATTTATTCCAAATACCTTGGATTAAACTTATCAAACCACTCCCGTTTTTCTATCTCATTAAGCAGGTTGGAAAAGCCAAAGGTGCTTGCATCGCCGTAAATTTCGATTTTTTTGTCAAAACCATCTCTTAGGGCATAATAAGAACATACCTTGAATGCCGCAGAGTTCTCGTTTATTATCTCGGCAGGATCTGAGATTATCTCAATCATTTTTTCTTTCCTGTCAAGCGCGGCTATAAATGTACTAGTGCCGCTTTCAGGATCTATATAAGACAAATAAGCCTTGTCCAGCATTGAGTCCAAAAATCTTGCAAATTTATCTGTGTCATTAACATCTATCTGGTCGAAATTAGTCCTGCCGACTGCCTTGAGCCCGGGGATTTTAGCTGCTGATTCCGCAAAAAACTCCTGTATGGCTCTTGATTTTACAAACAACCTGACTTTAAACAAGTCAATCATCTTTTTTGTCCTGATCTTTACGCCTTTGTACTTCTTGTTGAATTTATCAGCAAGCTTCTCGAATTTTGGGATAAATGTGTCCAAGTCATGCTGGTGCTCTTCCCAGTACCTGTCAATCTCCGCGCCAACTTTTACCATCTGGGTGAAGTCTTTCCTAAAATGCGCAATATCCGAAGGATTGAATTCCGAAAGAATGCTGTTGTTGGGCATGATGAAATTATTTGAAAGGGATTATTTAAATGTTGCGGGAAACAATGAGTTTGAAATGCGTGTTAAATGAACCGACTGAAAGGAGGATGCAACAAATTGCTGTAAGCAAAGTTTTTGCAAACGCCGTATTAGAGAACGAAGCCCAAATGAAGTCAATACTTAAAGGGAAGGAAATCTATATGAGTAAATTTTATAAAGAAATAAGATTAGTAGTATACTATGCAGGAACTATTTAATGCGGCAGAGGAAATATTTGGATTTCTAGACATACCTCAACGTAAAGAAGATTACCTTAGAAGAAAATTATACTCAGCTATTCAGCTAGGATATATCACTTCAACTACCCAAGTTCATTCAGAAATTGCCAATTGGGTGGATATAATTACGACTTCGTGGATTGAAAAAACTTTTGAAAGATTAGATGCGCCAGTGATAGGGAGTGAATCTAAAGGTAAACCAAGATATCCTCAAAGCGCTGTAACTAGGGAAACTCCGTTGGACTTACTTATGAGGAGCGAAGGTTTGAAAGATGATATAACTGTTGGAGAGGCACTGGAAGTGCTTCATCCTAGTTTACCTGCAACGCATTCTAAAATGCTAGAGCTATTGACTGGTGAAAGAACATTAGATATAAACTCAGGCATGACTGAAAGTGAAGTCAAGCAGAATGCCGACAAATTAATCGACAGATTGGAGCAGATTACGGCACGATTGTATGAGCGCGAAATTTTGGTTCCAAGAATTACGCTGGTAAAATTTGATCCATATTTGCAAATTGTCTATAAGGGAAGATTAACACCGGAATTAGTTCAAGTTATTTTGGATGCACACAACGACAGGGTTAGTGCTAATAGGGTTGGTAGGAGATATGAAACTACCGTAATGACAGGCTCAGTAGAAAATAAAACCCATAAATAAGAATTTAAATTATAAATCGCTAT
>CAZSIU010000086.1:0-4382 GCA_964607225.1 uncultured Methanosarcinales archaeon
TTCATGCAATTTTGATTTTTTGTGCAAAAGCCAGTTTGACAGAAGTATTTTATTTAACAAAGACAGCATAAAGCGCCCAAATTGCAAGCAAGCCCCAAATCAGCAATGACAGACAGTTCTTCATTAGAAAATCTGGGCTTAGTGATTCCCTTAATAATTGAAGCATAATTTTTTTGTACTGAATAAAAAATAAAGCCATCAAGCCTGACATAAGCATCATAACAGCAGCCACTTCAACTATCGTTAAGCTCGAAAGAACATAGTAACCGATAATTGCCGTTAATATTAAGAGCGTTATTGTCAGAATTGCTGCGTTTTTGCTTAAAATAGACTCAGCAATTGTTACCCTCAGCTTAGGGCTAACAATGATAATCAACAACTTAAATAAAACCAATATTCCAAATATTGTTGCGAGAATCTCGCTTGGTGTCATTTTTTAGGTTTTAAAGCTAAGTAATTTATATATATTTCTAAGATTTTTGGGCAACCATAAAAACCAATAATTTTAAATACTGCAAATAAGACACCAAGATTATGGACAAAAATCAATCTTTAATGCTGGCTGCAGTTATCTTCGGCATTATAGCTTTGCTGCACTTATTGAGGTCTATTCTCAATTGGCCTGCTTCAATTGCAGGCTTAAATGTGCCTGTTTGGCTAAGCTATGTTGCAGTTGTTGTTGCAGGCTACTTAGCTTGGCTTATGTACAGCGCAAGCAAGAAGTAAAACATATTTTTGAATTTTCATTAAAAGTTTAGTAAATGTTTTATTAAATATAGAATTAATGTTTTTATTATTCTTTTACTTTCTAACATAACGCAGGTGAAAATTGAGTGACATACGAGTGAGCTCGTGCGAACTCGCTCACAAGTCGAGCAATTTTCTCTGCCGAGAAAATCTTTGATTTTCCCCGGCATTATTTATTTCTACCATTAAAATTTTTTAATAAAAACAACTAAAATTTATCAAATTTCATGATTGTTTTTATTAAAATATCACTAACCATTCTCAAAGCTTTTTCGCTCAAATACTCGCTTTTATCTTCTGAAGAATGATAAAGCTGAAACATTTTCGGAATTCTGCCAGTATAAAAATCAAATATAATTTTGAATATATTGCTCTTAACAAATCTTTTTATCGCTTCCTTGTCTTCTTTTGGAGCAACGCTAATGCACAATGCATGCCTAAATCCTGCATTTCTAAAGCTTAAATCATCTCCCCAGAAAACTGGCAATTGACCAAGTCTCTCAGAGTAAATATTTTTTTCTTTTAAAACTTCTTCAATTATTTTTAATGTATAACTATTTTCATTAATCTTTGTTATTGGCCAAAGTCCAATTGAATCGCCATAACCGCATAGCTCTAGATGATAAACTGCTAATAAATCTTTTAACCCATATTTTTTGATATATGATATAGAACCAAATCTTCCAATTTCTTCATCATCAAAGAAAATAATTTTTACTTTGTTTTTTAATTTTAAGTTCTTTAATTTTTCAATAACGTCAATCAAAATTGCAATTCCAGAGGCATCGTCATTTGCGCCTGGACTATTCGAAACAACATCAAAATGGGCTGATAAAATTACATGTTTTTTTGAATTTAAATTTCCAACGTCAACAATAATATTTGTGCCTTTAAAATTAAAGTAAGAGTATTTTTGTTCAATATATTTTATTTTTTTATTTTTTAAAATATTTTTTATTGTATTTAATCGCTCTAAATCGGATTTGTATTCTAATTTTTTAACATACTCTAATAACATACGAGATCGATTGATTAAAGAATATTTAAGGTTTATTTATTTTCTATATCGAAAATAATTCTTATTTTCGAGACTGAAAATTTGAAAAATTTTCATGTATGGAGAAAAAGCACTACTTATTTGTATGGGAAAGATTTATATATAAGTAAGTGAATTGGAAAGGTCTCAAAAATCGTAGATTTTTGATGATGATCGAAAATCTTCGATTTATCGACATGTAAAAAATGTTGTATTTTATTGGCAAAATGAACAAATTCTTTATTAATATAATCGCATTCATTCTTTTGATAAATTTTGCTTATGCAGCATCTTTTGATGTAAAGGTCACATCGATAAAAGATAAGATTGTAGTTGATGAAGTTGCTGAGTTCGATATTACTATACAAAATAACCTTGATACAGATGAGGAATTCACAATAAAAAAGGCAGGCTATCCATTTTGGGACATGTACACAAAGCCTTTACAGAACCCAATTACTTTGAAAGTCCCTGCTCTCAGCTCAGCTTCAATTAGACTTTTTGTTGATCCTTTGTACATCACATCAGTTGACACCTACACACTTGACATTGGAGTTATTCTTCAGAGAACTGGGCTAGAGCAAAAAGTACCAATTACTGTTGGGATAAAATCAACTGAACCATTAATTGGGGGCTATATACCTACTGTTTTGACTAGCATAAGTGTTCCTGAAAAAATTGATCCACGAGAAGAGTTCACAATAAAAATTGTCTTGAATAATCAAAATGTTTTGGATTATCCTAACTTAACAATAAAAATTGAAAGCAACCTTTTCAAAGATGAATTGCACGTGCCTCTAGGCCCAAATGAAGAGAAAATAGTTGAAATAAGCAAAAGACTAGATGCTATAACTCCTCCTCAGGAAGACAGGTTTGTTGCTGCTATATTTAAAGACAAAAGATTGATAGTGAGCCCAATTGTAAAAGAATTTGAGGTGATAGAGTATGTAACTCAAGACGAGCTTCCAACAGAACAGTCTTTTTTGAAAATAAGAAAAGGGCTTAAGGTTATATCAAACAACCCCAATTACAAAGGTGTTGTAAAAATTGAAATTAAACCTATTAAGAGTTTGCTTTTAACAACATCGCCAAGGGCTGAGATATTAAAAGAAAATGGCAAGCAATTCATAATTTGGCAGGTTGAGCTCAATAAAGACAAAACAATGACTGTTTATGCAATTGAGAACTATAGGCCGATTGTTGTCGTTGTTGCATTAGCTATTGCTGCTGTGGTTCTTTACTTTTTGTTCAGAAGCCCAATTGTTGTTAGGAAAGGAATAGCAAATGTTGGCATGAGCGAAGGGGGTGTTTCAGAAGCAAAAGTGGTGGTTAGGGTTAAAAACAGAAGCACTCATCAGATAACTAATATAGAAGTTGTAGATCATTTGCCCCATATAGCTCATGTTGAAAAAGAACTATCGATAGGCTCAATGCAACCACATGCTGTTTTGAAGCATCCAAAAAGAGGACTGATAATAAGATGGGCTATCGAAACTTTGGAGCCAGGCGATGAAAGAGTTTTATCTTACAGAATGAAGTCTAGGCTTGCAATACTTGGAGAATTTAACCTGCCAACTGCAACTGCAAGAGCCAAAGTCGGAGATAAAGTTGTAATAAGCAATTCTAATAGAGTTAGTGTGGGCGGTTGAAATTAAATAAAGATTTTTGAGAGTTCAAGACCTTGCATATCTTTTTCTCTCTATCCTAAACACTTCATAAAAAATCCTCAAAAATTCCTCCAAAGGCAAAGCGATTTGTCTTATAGGATTGGCAAATTTAACATTAGGATTTTTTGCTAAAACTTTTTTTCGTATTGAATATCTAGTAATAAAGCCAAAAGTAGGTATAAGATGGACTTCGTACCAACCAACTGTTTGTATCTGTTCAAATATATATTCAGCTATACTATCTAAGCTATTAAAGTATGCCCATGTTCTATCTTTCAAATGATGTAGTAAGACTTTATCCATGCCCAATTTTCCACGAAGACCGCTATAACTTTGAAACGATAACCAATCATGTTTTAATCCATAACCATTTGGTATTTTTTGAATATATACCCTTAATGCTTCCATTTAATCTGCGCTATATCACTAATAATAAAAAGCTTTCGTAGAAATTAAATATGTACACAACATTTATAAATCAAAAATCTAATCTAATTTGTTCCCCGTGTAGCTCAACCTGGTAGCTGTCAGCAGTGGAATGCGAGTGAGCTTCGTTCCGAGGCGAACTCGCTCACATCTGTCTGACTCGCTGGGCAATGGAGCGCTCGGCTGTAGAGAAATCGTTTACCGACTATGCTTTTGCAAAAGGATGATGGTAAAACAGCGTAGCTCCCGAGCGGTTGCTGGTTCAAAGTACTAAATAGAAAGAGATTTCGTATGACTATCCGGCCGCGGGGATTTTTATTTTTTAAGGGTTTTAGAATTATTCTTCCCTTTTGACTGTTTTAACTTAACCTCTCCTGCCAATAAACCCGCACCGACCAAGACAATTAATATGGTCCAGCCGCTTGTATTTCCTATAAAATTAACTCCTACGTCCCTCAGAAAGAAAAGAATCCCTAATATTAAAACAGCCCAGCCAGTTAATTTGT
>CAZSIU010000087.1:0-4340 GCA_964607225.1 uncultured Methanosarcinales archaeon
CAAATCCAAAATCAGGATGCATAGTGCCTCCTAATGCAAACCTTAAGCCTTTGCACGAGAAGCTGCAACGCACAATAAGAGTAAATGCAAAAATTGCACCTTTAGTGCAATGCGTTATTGGTACAGAAGATACTAACTCAAGTGATATCGCTGAGAATGCATTGACAGTTTACAATGCTTTATTGCAAATTTTACCTAATGAGAAACATAACATAAAGGATGTTTATGTAAAATTAACAATGAGTAAGCCTGTAAAAGTAGGAGAAAAGATAGAAATAACAAAGGAAACAAAGTAAGATGGAACAATTATCAAAGGTAGAAGCACATGTTGCAGACTATAAAAAGGAAATTGTGCGCAATATTATTAATTTGATTAATGAGTACCCTATAATGGGTATTGTAAATATGGAAAATTTGCCAGCTCCTCAATTGCAAGCAATGAGAGCTCAACTAAGAGGCAACTTTTACATTACAATGACAAAAAGAAGGCTAATGAAGCTTGCTATCGAGCAGACAAAATCAAAGAAAAAAGGAATTGAAAAACTTGAAGCTCATCTTGGTGGAATGCCTGCTTTAATTTTTACAAAAGAAAATCCGTTTAGGTTGAGCAAAACATTGCAGAAAAGTAAGAGTCCTGCTCCTGCGAAGCCTGGCCAAACAGCACCAAGAGATATTATAGTGAATAAAGGAGCAACATCATTTGCTCCAGGTCCAATTATTGGAGAGCTTACAATGGCAGGCATAAAGGCTGGAGTTGAAGCAGGCAAAGTTGCAATAAAAGAAGATACTGTTGTTGTTAAAGCTGGAGAAAAAATAAAGCCTAAAGTAGCTGAAATCTTAACAAGACTTGGCATACAACCAATGGAAGTTGGCTTAGATTTAGTAGCTGTTTATGAAAATGGGTTAATTTACACAAGAGACGTACTTTCAATTGACGAAGCTGAGTACAAAAATAGGTTGGCAAATGCTTCACGACGGGCATTTAATCTTGCAAATTACATCGCTTATCCAACTAAAGAAACTATTGCTTTATTAATTGGAAGAGCTTACAATGACTCTAAAGCCCTTGGCATTGCTCAAAATATCTTTGACAAAGAGATTATTGATATTTTATTGGGCAAGGCAGAACAGCAAATGCTAAGTTTAAAGGCAATTGCAAATATACAAGTTGTTGAAAAAACTCATGAAAAAGAACAAACTGCTAAACCTCAACAACAAACAGAAGAAATAAGAGTTCCAACAAGAGAAGAGCTAGAAGAAAATATCAAAATGAGGCAAAAACAGCAAGAAGTAAAAGAAGTTGAAAAGATATACCACGAGCTTCATAAAAAGTCTATTGAAGAGCAAGATAAAAAACAAAAATAATATCAATTTAATAAATTCATTAAAAAATTTCAAAAAACAAAAATACAACGACTTTTGTCAGCAAAGTCTCGATAAATCGAAGATTTTCGATGATGCTCGAAAATCCGATGGATTTTCGCCATGATGAAAGTAATCCGTTGTAATTGTTATAATGAATAAATAGGCGAGGCGGAGCGTGTGGAAAACAGCGACGCCGAGCACTAAAATTGCAGAGCGGATTGAAGATTAATTTCAACAAAATTAAAAAATCAAAATAATGGAGGTTAGTAAAAATGGAATATGTGTATGCAGCTATGTTGCTTCACAAGGCTGGGCAAAAGGTTGATGAAACAAATGTAAAGAAGGTGCTTGATGCAGCAGGCGTTAAGACAGATGAGGCAAGAGTAAAAGCTCTTGTTGCAGCTTTGGAAGGTGTCAACATAGACGAAGCAATTGAAAAGTCAGCAGTATCTCAAGTGGCAGTAGCAGCAGCTCCAGCAGCAGGAGGAGCAGAAGCAAAAGCAGCTCCAAAAGTTGATGAGAAGAAGAAAGCAGAGGAAGAGAAGAAAAGTGAGGAAGCGGCTGCTATGGGTTTAGGTCAGCTATTTGGCTAAATATGTTGCTAAATCAAATTCATGACATCGCAGCAAAAAGAGTTAGTTGAAGAACTTAACAAGCACAAGGTAGATTTATCTAAATTAAGAAACAACCTTAATGAGCTTGACAGGGAAAAGGAATCTTGGTTTAATAAGAAAGAAGAATTCTCTGGAAAAATAAAGGAATCTATACAAAAGATAAAGGGCAACAAAGCCAAGAGGGATTCTTTGACTAGTGAGGTAAAAGAGCTTAAGCCAAAAAGGGACAGCATAAATAAAGAAATAGCAACAAAATTAAAAGAATTAAGTAATCTAAAAAAAGAAAAAATAACACTTATAAAATCTCTGGACTTAAAAGAATCCCCTTCTAAAATTAAGCAGCAAATTGAAAAGCTTGAATTCAAGATAGAAACTGAGCCGATGTCTTTTGAAAAGGAACAAGCAATGATGAAGAAAATAAAAGAATTTAAAAAATTGTATAAAGATGCAAGTGTTATTATCGAAAATGATAAAAAAATTAAAAATGCTTCTGATGAAATAAATAAAATGAATAAAGAAGCAAATGACACCCATAAACTTATACAAGAAAAAGCAAAACAAAGTCAAGTTTTGCATGAAGAAATATTAAAAATTTCTGCTGAAATTGACAAGATGAAAATTGATGAAGAATATGCTTTTCAAAAATTTTCAGAACTTAAGAAAAATTTCAATGAAACATGTACTCAACTAAAAGAAAAAATTTATTCAATGAATCATATTAAAAAACAATTAGACAAAATAGATTTTCAAAGAAGAGAAAAAAGAAAACAAGAGCAAGAATTCTTTCTAAAATCAAAAGAAGAAGAGGTAAATCAAAAAATAAAAAGAGGAGAAAAACTAACAACAGAAGATTTGCTTGTTTTTCAGAAGTTTGAAAGAGAGTAAATTAATTTTATTTAGAAAATTCGCAATAATGACAATTCCCGCATGTCAATCTATTGCTGTGCTTTGCCATAAAAGTTCCAGTGCCACATTTAGGGCATGACTTATTTTTTCTTTCAAGCTTATTACCTGATACCTGATACAATTTCCAAGTCCCTTTCAATTTTTTCTTTTCCTGTTCTTTTGCCATGTTTATTCAGTTTTTTCTTTTGGCGTTCCCTCTTTCACGAGAAAATCCAGTGACATGCGAGTGAGCTACTCGCTCACAACTCTCTGATTTTCTGTGCCACGAAAATCTTTGATTTTCGCTGGCTTTTCTTTTATTTTTGGTTCTATGAACTCTTTCTTTGCTCCATCACTATAAACATAAGCAATTACCTCTGCCTTTTTATCTCCAAATAAATTATAAATGTGCCTTATTGCAATTAGTTTTTCATCTATTTTTAGATTTGATGCCAAGAGGGAAGTGACTTCAAGGTACGAAGGAGTAGCTTTCTCAAACTCGATAGTTGCCTTAACCATTGTTCTTGCTAGTAATGGCTCTTCATTTTTGTTTGTAACAGTTATTTGCAAAGAAATCACCTTACTTTTATAGCGTATTCGCCTTTTGCTTTAATACCTATTTTTTCTGCTATTAATGATTTATTGGCATCAACAATATAAAGGCGTCCTTGCCAATTAGTTGAGAATTGGTTGCTTTTGCAAACAGGACATTCGTTGCCTTCAACAAACATCTTGCATTTTTTGCATACTTTTTTTTTCATTTTTTCTCCTTTTTGTCTTTAGCTTCTTTATGAGTCTTTTCTTCTTTTTTCGGAGTTTTTTCTTCTGTTTCTTCTTTTACCCAATCAAGTCTGCCAAGTCCTTGTTGCCTCATAGTTAAGCCAAGCTTTGGATTAAGCATGTCCTTAAATGAAACTGCTATTATGCGTGCTCTGCACAAGTCATTAACTTTTAGCACTCTTTTTGTTTCCTTTCCAGCTAATGTCTTGTCTTTGCTAAAGCTTACAAAATCGTCCATAGTTTGGCTTATGTGAATCATGCCATCAATTGGACCAATGTTGATAAAAGCTCCAAATTCTGCAATATCCTTTATCTTGCCAAGCACTATTTCTTGCATCTCCGGTTTAAATGTTAAAAGCTCAAATGCAACATCATAATAAGAAGCTCCATCACCTGGGATAATAACACCTTCTCCAATATCTTTCATTCCAGATGCATCTATTACAATGCCCAAATCCTTTGAAATAAAGCCATTATACTTTGCTTTTATTCTCTTAAGTACAGCTTCTTCTAAAGGCAAATTGAAAAGGTTGGGAGGGACTCTAATATGATCTTTTAATTCTACTTTATAGAACATTTTAACATACTATGTATAAGCAATTTATTTATAAAGCTTTCCATCAAGCAATTGAAGATATTTCTTCTGCCTTAATATAATTACAGCAGAGCCTTTTTTGAGCAATTCTTTCTTTAGTT